>CALCDN010000164.1 GCA_937900755.1 uncultured Acetobacter sp.
GGCCCCAGCTGCCACCTGTCCGACCCGCACACCGTCTAACCCCAGATTACAAGAGCCCATGCCCGAACTCCCGCTCCCCAAAAGTAACAGGGGCATTGCCGTTGTCAGCCTGTTTGTCAGCCTTGTCGCCCTCGGGCTCAAATACGCAGCCTTTGCCGCAAGTGGCAGCGTTGCCCTGCATGCGGATGCCATAGAAACCATTATCAACGTCGTGGCCGCGGCAGGCGGGCTGTGGGCCCTGAGCGTTGCCGAACGCCCAGCGGACCACAACCATACCTATGGCCATTACAAGGCGGAGTACCTGTCCGCCGTGGCCGAGGGCACGCTGGTGGTCATTACCGCCTTTGTCATCGGCCGCGAGGCGGTGGAAGGCTGGCTGCACCCCCACCCCACGCTGGCTCCATGGAATGGCCTGCTGCTCAACGCCGCGGCAACCTGCATCAATCTGGGGTGGGGGCTGGTCATGCTCCGGGCCGGACAGGCCCGCCACTCCCCCGCCCTGATCGCGGGCGGGCAACATGTGCTGTCCGATGTGTGGACGGGTGTGGCCCTTGTGGCCGGTGTGGCCCTTATTCCCTTGCTGGGCTGGCCACAACTGGATGCGGTGCTGGCCGGGCTGGTGGCCATAAACGTGCTGCGCGTGGGCTGGGAGGTCATGCGGGACTCCATTGCCGGGCTGATGGACGAAGCCCCGGATACGCAGACACTGGACGAAATCCGCCAGATCATCGTCGCCAACGGGCAAGGAGCCATTCAGGCCCATGACATCCGCACCCGCATCGTGGGGGCCATGACGTTCCTTGAGTTCCATCTGGTCGTGCCCGGGACCATGAGCGTAAAAAACGCGCACGACATATGTGACCGTATCGAACATGCCCTGCGCGCACACATGGGCGGCACGCTTGTGCATATTCACATAGAGCCCGAAACCTGCGCCAAGCATGATGGCATGGCCCTGGCCATACCCTCCATGGGGGCGCCCCCTCCGACCGGTTCCGGTTCTCTGGCAGAAAAATAAACAGAAAATTGTAATAAAAGACGGGAATGTCTTTCTTCTGCCGCATGAAATGTTAAACTGTGCCGCATCCTTAATTCTTTACATGCAAGAGATGCCTCATGCCCGCGAGCGTGATCCCCACTGCGGAGTCCCTGCGCCATCTGCGTGAACACGCCAAGGCTGGCACGGTAAGCTGGCGCCGCAAGCTTATGTACTGGTCGGGGGCGGCTCTGGTTGGCATGGTAGCCGTGGCCTTTGCCGAACTGGCCGACAAGGCCGCGCATGTGCGCACGGCCCTTATGCACATAAACCCCTGGCTTATGCTGCTGGTCACCCCGCTCGGGCTCGCCCTTTCCACCTGGCTGACACGCACATGGTTCCGTGGCGCGCAGGGGAGCGGTATTCCGCAGGCCATCGCCTGCATGCATCTGCATGACATGGCCATTGTGGACAGGGTTCTGGCATTGCGCATCGCACTGGCCAAAATCTGCCTGACCTGCCTGGGCCTGCTCTCTGGCGCCTCCATCGGGCGCGAGGGGCCAACCGTGCAGGTGGGAGCCTCCATCATGCATACGGTGGGCCGCCTTGCGGGCCTGACGGACGTTACCAAACAGCGCGCCCTGATCAAGGCGGGAGGGGCGGCCGGTGTTGCCGCCGCCTTTAACACCCCCCTTGCCGGCATTGTGTTTGGTATTGAGGAACTGGCCCACTCGTTTGAACAGCGCACAAGTGGCACCATGCTGACCTGCGTGGTCATTTCCGGCGTAACCGCCATAGCCCTTGTGGGGAACTACACCTATTTCGGGCACACCTACTCCGCCGTGCCCGTTGGGGCCAGTTGGCTGGCCGTGGTGGTGTGCGGGCTGCTGGGCGGGCTGAGTGGCGGCACTTTTTCCGCCCTGCTGGTACGGATTTCTCGCGGGATTCCGGGGGCGTTCGGGCGGTTTATCAGCCTGCGGCCCATTTTGTTCGCAGCCCTGTGCGGGCTTACGCTGGCCATTATCGGCCTGCTTTCGGGCGGGATGACCTACGGCACCGGCTACACGCAGGCGCGCGACATTATCATGGGCTCCGACCAGTACCCGGTCTCGTTCTTTCTGTTCAAGCTGCTGGCCACCCTTATTTCCTACTGTTCGGGTATTCCTGGCGGGC
>CALCDN010000165.1 GCA_937900755.1 uncultured Acetobacter sp.
CCCATACTTCAAGGGACCAACAGGGCAGTTTGACCGGAGCGTGTTCAACCAGCGCCTGAGCGCGCAGGGGCTGAGCGAGCAGCAGGTGCTGGACATGATCCGCGATGACCTGACAGTCCGGGCCTTGCTGCAACCCATGGCGCAGGGGGCTTCTGTTTCGACCACCATGCTCGACACGCTCGTCAATTACGGTGCACAAACACGGCTTGTTGACCTGGTCAGTCTTCCCGTTGCGGCCCAACCGGCCCCGCCAGCACCGGACAACGCAACCTTGCAGCGCTACTACGCGAACCACCTGTGGCAGTTCGGGAACCCGGAACTCCGGCACGCCCGCATTGTGGTCCTGTCCGCGCAAACGGTTGCCGATACGATTACAATCGACGATGAGCGGCTCAAACGCGTTTATGACGAGCAAAGCAGTCGCTATAACGTGCCACAGACCCGCGACATCCAGCTCATTACCGCATCATCCGAGGCAGACGCCCAGAAAATTGCCACCGCATGGAAGCTAAACGGCGACTGGCAGGGCGCGCAAAATGTCATCAAAAGTGCTGCATCCGTGGATATGCCGGGCACTCGCCCCGCCACCATTCCTTCCGATGTCTTGAAGCAGGCCCTTTTCCAGGCTCCTCAAGGGCAGATTATGGGGCCAGTTAAGACGGAAATGGGCTGGGCCGTTTTTCGGGTCACTAAAATTCTGCCCGCGCACAGCACATCCTTCGCGGATGCCAAACCGGATATTCTGAAGCAATACCGCGCGGCCATGGCGCCTTCCGTGGTTACGGAGCGCCGCAGGCAGCTACAGGATGCCATTGCAGGCAAAGGGCTGGACGCCATTCCCGACACTGTGGGGGCTTCCGCCATTTCCGGCTCGCTGGATGCGCAGGGCAACACCGCGGACAAACAACCCGCTCCGATTCCAGCATCCGGCAAATTGCGTGACGCCATTATCCACCAGATTTTCGTGCAAAACGTGGGGGATAACCCGAGCCTGATTGATGGGCCGGACAATAGCTGGTTCGCCGTAGCGGTTGACTCCGTAACACCTGCCACCCCCCGTGCGTTTGAGCAGGCAAAGACCGATGTTGTCGCCGCATGGCAGGCCGATGCCCGCCGCCATGCCGCCGACCAGCAGGCGACGGCACTGTTTGTGGCGACCCGGCAGAAAGGAAGTCTTGCAGCCCAGAACACCTCAGGCGTTCAGATCGTGCGCGATATTCCGTTCTCCCTCGCCAACCCCAACAAGGGACTGCCATCCGAAATTGCCAGCTATATCCCCCGCATGAAGGCCGGGCAGGCGGTCATGGCCGAAAATGGGCAGTCATTTTTTGTAGCTGTGGTCACCAGGGTCTTCGTGCCCAGCCCACCAGCCTCGCCCGACATGCTGCAAAAGCTGAAAAACAACCTGTCCCAGGCCTATGGTGACGACCTGGCAGCCAGCTACGTGCAGGTTCTCAACAAACGCCTGCCTGCGCATATCAACAATGCCGCCATTCAGGCAGCCCTGTCCGCCGCCGGTTTTGGAGGGCCCGCACAGTGAGCCTTGGCATGAAGGCGCACACCGCGTCCTCCCCCAGCAGGCAGGCATGCGCCACCGCCTGGGAAGAGGGCAGGGGATGCATTATCTATTCTGTTGAACCCGCCGATCTGCTGACTCCGGTATCTGCCTATATGCGTCTGGCGCACCTGGATGGTGGCACGGGCCAGCACACCCTGCTTTTGGAGAGTGTGGAGGGCGGTACCACACGGGGCCGCTATTCCGTTATCGCGCTCAAGCCCGATCTGGTCTGGACCTGCCATAACGGCACGGTCAGCACCCAGTCCTGCGTGGATGGCCAGCCAAGGGAAAGCACACGAGAAGAGCTGAAGCCACTGGCAAGCCTGCGTGCCCTTATCCACGCCTCCCGCATGGACCTGCCACCAGAACTTCCGCCCATGATCGGCGGCCTGTTCGGCTACCTGGGGTATGATATGGTGCGCCAGATGGAGCATCTGCCCGATGCGCCACCAGACGACCTGGACCTGCCTGAATCCATTCTCATGCGGCCGGGCCTGTTTGCCGTGTTTGACACGGTTACGGACGAACTCATTCTGGCGATCCCTGTCCGCCCCGATGCCACCAGCACGGCTGATGCGGCATGGGAGCGTGCGCAGGCACTGCTCCTGCGTGCCAGAACATGCCTGAGCGGCGCGCTCCCGCAATCCGCCCCCCCGGCGGGAATCCCGGCATTTGTCGAGCCCAGCTCCACGTTCAGCCATCAGGATTTCTGCGCGGCCGTCACCCATATTCAGGACTACATTGCCGCGGGGGATGCGTTTCAGGTTGTGCCCAGCCAGCGCTTTTCCACGGCATTTCCGCTTCCATCCCTTTCGCTCTACCGCTCACTCAGGCGCATCAACCCCGCGCCATTCCTGTTCCACCTGGATTTTGGAGCGTTCTCGCTCGTGGGTTCCTCGCCCGAAATTCTTGTGCGTCTCAGGGATGGCAAAATGACTGTCCGCCCCCTGGCGGGCACTCGGCCACGCGGCAAAACCGCCGCCGAGGACCTGGCTCTGGAGAAGGACCTGCTGGCGGACCAGAAGGAAATCGCCGAGCATCTGATGCTGATTGACCTGGGCCGTAACGATGTGGGCCGTGTCAGTATTCCCGGCTCGGTCAAGGTGACCGAACGTTTTGTTATTGAGCGGTTCAGCCACGTCATGCACATTTCCTCCAATGTGGAGGGCATGCTCAGGCCTGATCTGGAAGCGCTGGACGCTCTGGTCGCAGCCTTTCCCGCCGGGACCCTGACCGGAGCCCCGAAAATCCGCGCCATGCAGATTATTGACGAAGTGGAACGTACCCGCCGCGCCACCTATGCGGGCTGCATAGGCTATTTTGGCGCGGGCGGGGACATGGACACCTGCATTGGCCTGCGTATGGCGGTTGTAAAGGATGGGGCCATGCATGTGCAGGCAGGCTGCGGCGTTGTGGCGGATAGCGTGCCGGAATCAGAATATGAGGAAACCCAGCACAAGGCGCGCGCCGTCTTCCGCGCCGCCGAGGAAGCACTGATAATGGCCAGGGCCGGGGGCGCGTAAGCCCACGCCTTTCCTTCACGTCATTTGACCCGTGCGCGCGAAAAGGTCATCATTCCGCCATGATCCTACTGATCGACAATTATGACAGCTTTACCTTCAACCTTGTTCACTACCTGGGTGAATTGGGTGAGGCGTGCGATGTCCGCCGCAATGACGCACTGAGCGTGGCGGAAGCAATGGCCCTTGAGCCCAGCGCCATTGTGCTGTCCCCCGGACCGTGTTCCCCCAACGAGGCGGGAATCTGCTGCGACCTTATCGCCGCGGCAGCGGGCAGGGTGCCTGTATTTGGCGTCTGCCTTGGCCACCAGTCCATAGGGCAGGTGTTCGGGGCACGGGTCGTGCGCGCCCCAACTCCCATGCATGGTAAAATCAGCCCGGTTTTCCATAACGGGACGGATGTGTTCGCGGGTCTTCCAAGCCCGTTCAACGCAACCCGCTACCATAGCCTGACACTGGAACCCTCCAGCATACCGGACGATCTGGACGTTACGGCATGGACGGCGGACGGTGTGATTATGGGAATTCGGCACAAAACACACCCCATATCGGGCGTGCAGTTCCATCCCGAAAGCATCGCGTCGGAACATGGGCATGACCTGCTCCGCAATTTTCTGACCGACGCTCGCGCATGGAAAGCGGGTCTGGTCCATGCCTGACCCCCTGATCGCAGCACCGGGCACGCAAGACCCCGCGTTTTTTTCAACTATTCTGGCAAGTCTTGCGCAGCGCCAGGAGTTGAGTGCCGCACAGGCCGAAGCCGCCTTTGGCAGTATTATGGACGGCCATGTGCCCCCCGAACGCATAGCCGCCTTCCTGATGGCGCTGCGTGTGCGGGGTGAAACACAGGACGAACTGCTAGGTGCCGTAACCGCCCTGCGGCAAAGAATGTACCCGGTGCCCAATGCCCCGCCAAACACAATTGATGTGTGTGGCACAGGGGGTGACAATTACGGCACACTGAATGTCTCCACCGCTGTTGCCTTTGTTCTGGCAGGCCTTGGCGTACCTGTGGCCAAGCATGGGAACAGGGCTATTTCCTCCCTTTCCGGCGCGTCCGATGTGCTGGCGGCTCTGGACGTTCCCCTGTCTGCCGATGCGGAGGAGCTTGCGCGGCACCTGGCACGGCACCATGTGGTGTTCATGGCCGCACCACACCACCACCCCGCCATGCGCCACGCGGCAGGGGCGAGAAAAGTGCTGGCCTTGCCAACGCTTTTCAATCTGGTGGGGCCAATGGTCAACCCTGCTGGCGTCAGGCGGCAATTGATGGGCGTTTTTTCCACCCGATGGCTCAGGCCCGTTACAGAGGTTCTGGCCCGCCTGGGGTCGGAATGTGTGTGGGCGGTTTGTGGCCAGCCACAGGACGGGCAGGGTGGCATAGACGAAATAACACTGGCCGGACCAACCCAGGCTGTCGCGTTTGAAAACGGGCAGATCCGGTCCTACCAGATCGAACCCGACATGGCGGGTTTGCCGTATGCCCCCGTATCCGCCATCAAGGGAGGGGATGCCCGGCATAATGCACAGGCGCTGGAAGCACTCCTGCGTGGCGCACACGGTGCATACCGTGATACTGTTCTGTTGAACGCGGCTTTTGCGCTGCATGTTGCTGGTCAACAGACCGTCTTGCGGAACGGCCGAATTGATTCGGCCGCCCTCAGGAACAGTGTGGCGACCGCCGCATGCTCACTCGACAATGGCGCTGCTTTTGCAGTGCTCAACGGTTTACGTGCATCACCTTCCGATGCACACGCCTGAGACATGACAGGACAATCATGAACGACACATCCTCCACGTCCACTGTAGCTACCCCCGCCGTCACACCAGACAGCAAGGTAGATGAACTACCAGATGTTCTCTCCCGCATCTGTGCGCGGACACGGCTGGAAGTGGAACACCGCTCCACACTGCACCCCCTGAAGGACGTTGTCGCCAGGGCGCAGGAAACCAAGGAAACACCTCGCGGCTTTGGCCGAGCACTGAAGGAAAAGGCCGCGGACCGCGCAGTGGGCCTGATTGCCGAAATCAAAAAGGCCTCTCCTTCGGCAGGTATCTTGCAAGAAGACTATGACCCCGCGCGCATTGCCCTTGCCTACGAGCAGGCTGGCGCCGCGTGCATTTCCGTACTGACGGAAAGTTCGTGCTTCCACGGCACGAACGAGGACCTGGCAACGGCACGGGCCGCCTGCTCGCTCCCCGTGCTGCGCAAGGATTTTATTCTGGACCCCTGGCAGGTCTATGAAAGCCGCATGATCGGTGCGGACTGCATTTTGCTGATCATGTCCATCCTGACGGATGAAATGGCGCTGGAACTGGTTGACCACGCTAAAGGGCTGGACATGGACGTGCTGGTTGAAGTGCATGACGAGGACGAGCTGAACCGCGCCCTGGCGCTGGACACGTTTTTGATCGGCATCAACAATCGTGACCTCAAAACGCTGACGACGGACATCAACACCACCAGTCAGCTTGCCCCCCTTGTGCCGCCCGACCGGATCATCATCTCCGAAAGCGGGATTAAAACACACGCCGAAATCGCCCAGCTTGCCGCCATTGGTGTGACCGGCTTTCTGGTTGGCGAAACCCTGCTGCGCCAGCCCGACCCTGGTGCAGCGGCACGCGCGCTGCTCGGACTGAACTAAGCGTGAGCGGGCAGCCCCTGACCCATCTGGATTCATCCGGGCACGCCCGGATGGTGGATGTTTCCGGCAAGGACGAAACATTCCGCAAGGCCGTGGCAGCGGCCGAGGTGCATATGCACCCGCGCACGCTGGAACTCATTGTTTCTGGCTCCATGCCCAAGGGGGACGTGCTGGCGACAGCGCGGATCGCGGGAATTATGGCAGCCAAAAAAACGGCTGATATTATTCCGCTGTGCCACCCGTTGCGCCTGACCTCCGTTACGGTCGACCTGGTCGCCGCTGATGACAAAATCGAGATCACCGCGACTGTTACAACAAAGGACGCAACCGGAGTGGAAATGGAGGCGTTGACTGCGGTGTCCGTCGCCGCCCTCACACTCTATGACATGTGCAAGGCCGTTGATCGCGGCATGCGTATAGACAATACCCGGCTGCTGCACAAAAGCGGTGGCAGGTCAGGAGAATATAACGCCAAATAACCAAGGTGCCCTGGCCAGACGGCATTTTTTTATACAAAAACAGGATAAAATGTTCGGACCGACCAGTCCTCTGGCCGCCAAAACATTACGTCAAGACGCATTTACCTATGTATCGTAGAGGGTCCATACATGGAAACAACATCTGAGCAGGTTGGCGCAGTCGGTGGCAACGGCCCATCACTGACCCGTGAGCAGTTTCTGAGCGCTTACCACGATATGCTGCTGATCCGCCGATTTGAAGAAAAAGCGGGCCAGCTTTATGGCATGGGCCTGATCGGGGGGTTCTGCCACCTTTACATCGGGCAGGAAGCGGTTGTGGTGGGCATACAGATGTGCCTGAAGGATGGGGATAAACTCATTACCTCCTACCGCGACCATGGCCAGATGCTCGTTGCAGGTATGACCCCCCGCGGCGTCATGGCCGAACTAACCGGCCGTGCCACAGGCTACTCGCATGGCAAGGGCGGCTCCATGCACATGTTCTCGCGCGAGAAGAACTTCTATGGCGGGCACGGCATTGTTGGCGCGCAGGTCGCACTTGGCATTGGTCTGGCCTTTGCCAACAAATACCGTGGCACGGACGAAGTGGCCGTGGCGTATTTTGGCGATGGCGCGGCAGGGCAGGGGCAGGTTTATGAAAGCTTCAACCTGGCGGCCCTGCACAAGCTGCCCTGTATTTTTGTGATCGAAAACAACAAATACGGCATGGGCACGGCAATCGAGCGGGCTTCCGCCTCGCATGACCTGTATAAAAATGGCGAACCCTGGGGTATTCCCAGCCTGCAGGTGGATGGCATGGATATTGCCGCCGTGCACGCAGCCGCCGCCCAGGCCGTAGCGCATTGCCGGGCAGGCGAAGGCCCCTATATTCTGGAAATGATGACCTACCGTTACCGGGGTCACTCCATGTCCGACCCGGCAAAATACCGCACGCGTGAAGAGGTCGACCACGTGCGCAAAACCCGTGACCCGATTGAACACGTCAAACACATCCTGCTCGACGCAGGGGTGGAGGACGCCACGCTAAAAGCCATGGAAGCCGAAATTAAAGCCGTCGTGAACGACTCAGCCGAATTCGCACAGACGAGCCCGGAACCTGATCCTTCTGAACTCTATACGGACGTTGTGCTGGAGGCCTGAGCAATTATGGCGACTGAAATTTTAATGCCCGCCCTTTCCCCCACCATGACAGAAGGCAAAATTGCCCGCTGGCTGAAAAAGGAAGGGGACACCATTGCCGTTGGTGATGTTGTGGCCGAGATTGAAACCGACAAGGCCACAATGGAAATTGAAGCCATTGAAGATGGAATTCTTGGCCGTGTCCTGATTGGCGAAGGGGTTGAGGGCGTTGCCGTCAACACGCCCATCGCCATTGTGGTGGAGGATGGCGAGGCCGTGCCCGACACCATGCCCCACCATCAGGCCTGCGCGCACGCAGCGCCAGCGCCTGTAGCGGCACAGACGGTCTCTTCACTGGCCAGCGCCCCCGCCACATCAGGGGTGGATGCAGCACCCGAGCCTGAACAGGACTGGGGTGAAACGCGCGAAATAACCGTGCGTGAAGCCCTGCGCGATGCCATGGCGGCCGAATTGCGGCGGGACCAGGACGTGTTCCTGCTCGGTGAGGAAGTGGCCGAATACCAGGGCGCTTATAAAATATCGCAGGGCCTGTTGCAGGAATTTGGCGACAGGCGCGTGCTGGATATGCCCATTACCGAGCATGGCTTTACGGGCATGGCCGTGGGGGCCGCCCTGACCGGCCTCAAGCCTATTGTCGAGTTCATGACCATGAACTTTGCCATGCAGGCCATTGACCACATTATTAACTCCGCCGCCAAGACGCTCTACATGTCTGGCGGACAGATGGGGTGCCCCATTGTATTCCGTGGCCCCAACGGGGCGGCGGCGCGCGTGGGTGCCCAACATTCGCAATGTTATGCAAGCTGGTATGGGCATGTGCCGGGCCTTAAAGTGGTTGCCCCATGGTCAGCCGCAGACGCCAAGGGCCTGCTGCGCGCCGCAATCCGTGACCCCAACCCGGTAATTGTGCTGGAAAACGAAATTCTTTACGGGCAGAAATTCCCTTGCCCGATTGACGAGGATTTTATTCTCCCCATTGGCAAGGCCAAGATCGAACGTGCTGGCACGGACGTAACCATTGTCGCCTTTTCCATTGCTGTTGGCACGGCACTGGAGGCGGCGGCGGAACTGGCCAAGCAGGGCATTGAAGCCGAAGTTATCAACCTGCGCAGCATCCGCCCGCTGGACACGGCAACAATTGTCAACAGCGTTAAAAAAACCAGCCGCCTTGTAACAGTGGAAGAGGGATGGCCGTTTGCGGGCATTGGCTCCGAGGTGGCCATGCAGGTTATCGAGCATGCCTTTGACTGGCTGGATGCGCCGCCTGTGCGCGTGGCGGGTGTGGATGTGCCCATGCCATTTGCCGCCAACCTGGAAAAGCTGGCTCTCCCGCAGCCTGAGCACGTGGTTAAAGCCGTGCGCGGCCTGATCTGAGGTGTTGAAAGATGGCAATTGAAATTCTGATGCCCGCCCTTTCTCCCACCATGACAGAGGGCAAGATCGCCCGCTGGCTGAAAAAGGAGGGAGACGCGGTCAGTAATGGCGATGTTCTGGCCGAAATCGAAACCGACAAGGCCACCATGGAAGTGGAAGCCATAGAGGACGGTATTTTTGGCCGCATCCTTGTCCCGGAAGGGACCGAGGGTGTTGCGGTCAATACCCCTATCGCCATTGTGGTGGAGGAGGGAGAAGCCGTGCCTGATGCGGCAGCACCGTCTCCTGCGTCGGCCCCAGCGGTTGCAAGCGCGCCGGTTGTTACGGCCAGCGTACCTGCACCAGCGGCTACCACCCAGCAGGCAACGCACCGGGGCAGCCGCATTGTTGCATCCCCCCTGGCGCGCCGCATTGCCCTGGCCAAGGGGATTGACCTGTCCTCAATCAAGGGGACAGGGCCGCATGGCCGTATTGTCAAGCGCGATGTGGATGCCGCAGGTACCCGCCCTGCCACCGTGGCCCAGCAGCCCCGGACACAGGCGACGGCCCCCCAGCCAACGGGTGCCAGCCGCACTGTGCCCCATACCACCATGCGCAAGGTCATTGCCCGCCGGTTGAGTGAATCCAAGGCCACCATTCCCCACTTCTATGTTTCCATGGATGTGGAACTGGATGCGCTTATGGCGCTTCGGTCACAACTGAACGCCCTGTCCAGCGACGAAGGGCAGGATGCCTTCAAGCTGTCGGTCAATGACATGCTGATCAAGGCTGCTGCCCTGGCCCTTAAACAGGTGCCAGAGGTCAACGCCTCCTTTACGGAGGACGCCATGATCTTGCATGAGGACGCGGATATTTCGGTTGCCGTCTCGCTTGATGACGGGCTGATTACCCCCATTGTGCGCGCCGCTGAGCGTAAAAGCCTGAAACAGATCAGCCAGGAGGCCAAGTCCCTGGTCTCACGCGCAAGGGCGGGCAAGTTGAAGCCTGAAGAATTTCAGGGCGGAACATTCTCCATTTCCAATATGGGCATGTTTGGCGTCAAGGAGTTTGCAGCCATTGTTAACCCGCCGCAGGCCGCCATTCTGGCCATTGCCGCAGGCAAGCGACAGCCCGTTGTGAGCGGTGATGACATTAGAATAGCAACCGTCATGACCGTAACGCTCTCGGTCGATCATCGTGCGGTGGATGGGGCCATGGCAGCCAAATGGCTGTCGGCTTTCCGTTCCATCGTGCAGGCACCTCTGGCTCTTGTTCTGTAACGCAGCCTTTTGCGGGAGAAATTTGGCACCATGAGCCAGACAGATTTTGACGTTATCGTCATTGGTGGTGGGCCGGGTGGTTATGTTGCCGCCCTGCGCGCCGCGCAGCTTAAACTCTCCGTGGCGGTGGTCGAGGCCCGGCACCTTGGGGGCATCTGCCTGAACTGGGGATGCATCCCCACCAAGGCCCTGCTCCGGGCGTCGGAAATCAACCATCTGCTACACGACCTGCCTGCCTATGGGTTCAAGGCCGAGGGCGTAAGCTTTGATTTTAAAAAAATTGTTGGCCGTTCGCGCGCCGTATCCAAACAGTTGTCCGCAGGTGTTGCGCATCTACTCAAAAAAGCCAGGGTTCCCGTGTTTGATGGGTATGGCAAGCTGGATGGCGCTCTGGCCAATGGCCGCCGCAAGGTTCTTGTAACCAGGGACGGCGCACCTGCGACCACCCTGAGCGCCCGCCATGTTATTCTGGCAACCGGTGCGCGCGCGCGCCGGTTGCCCGGGCTGGAGCCAGATGGCAAGTTTGTCTGGTCCTACAAGGAAGCTCTTGTGCCAGAAGACATGCCAAAGCGCCTTGTTGTCATTGGTTCTGGGGCTATTGGCACCGAGTTTGCCTCCTTTTACCGCAATATGGGTGCGGATGTGACCCTGGTGGAAGTTGCCGAGCGGATCCTGCCCGTAGAGGACGAGGAAATAAGCCAGCTCGCGCGCAAGGCTTTTGAAAAACAGGGGATCCGCGTCCTGACTGGCGCCACGCTCGGGCCGTTGCGGAAGACGGAAACCGAGGTCAACATTCCCGTCACATACAATGGCAAGACCGACACCCTTGTCGCTGACCGGGTCATCTCTGCGGTTGGCATCGTGGGCAATGTTGAAAACATTGGGCTCGAAGGCACCAAAATCCAGGTCGATCGCACGCATGTGGTGACAGATGCCCTGTGCCGCACGGGAGAACCTGGCGTTTACGCCATCGGGGACGTGGCCGGGGCACCCTGGCTGGCCCACAAGGCCAGCCATGAAGCCGTCATGTGCGTGGAAGCCATAGCAGGCAGGACGGTCCATCCCATTGACCCGACAAAGGTGCCGGGCTGCACCTATTGCCGCCCACAGATTGCCTCCGTTGGCTACACCGAGGCAAAGGCGAAGGAAGCCGGTTACACGGTGCGTGTCGGCAGGTTCCCGCTCCTTGCCAACGGCAAGGCGCTTGCCATGGGTGAGCCGGACGGGCTGGTCAAAACCGTTTTTGACGCCCAGACCGGCGAACTGCTTGGCGCCCACATGATTGGCGCGGAAGTGACGGAAATGATCCAGGGGTACGTTATTGCCCGCACGGGTGAGTTGACGGAAGCGGAACTGGCGGAAACCATTTTTCCACACCCGACCATTTCTGAATCCATGCATGAGGCGGTTCTGGCCGCCTATGATGGCGCTTTGCACTTCTAGCCCCTGTGCGTGCTCGGGGCGGGGCATCAATCTCCAGGGTGTGATGGCCCGCTCCCCCTTCATCGCCCCTTCACGCCTTGACGTGCACGCGGGGACATTCCAGTTCTATCTGAACTCTTTGGGCAAAAATGGGCGAAGTCATGTCTACTCGTGTCGAGATTGATCACCGCAAGGACGGGAGCCGGACCCGGCATCCAGAAAAAGCCCATCGGCCGGACAACCCCATTGCCCGCAAGCCTGAGTGGATACGCGTAAGAGCGCCCAACCACCCAACGTACCACGAAACGCGCGCCCTCATGCGCGACAACAAGCTGGTGACCGTGTGCGAGGAGGCCGCCTGCCCCAACATTGGGGAATGTTGGTCGCAACGCCACGCCACCATGATGATCATGGGGGAGGTGTGTACCCGCGCCTGCGCGTTCTGCAATGTCAGCACCGGCCTGCCCAAGCCGCTGGACGAAGGCGAGCCTGAGCGTGTTGCTGAAGCCGTGGCCAAACTGGGCCTGCGGCATGTGGTTATCACCTCAGTGGACCGCGACGACCTGGCCGATGGGGGCGCTCTGCATTTTGCCCGTGTCATTCAGGCCATCCGCGCAACATCGCCCACAACGACCATTGAAATTCTCACACCGGATTTTTTACGTAAGGACAAGGCGCTGGAGGTGGTTGTTAAAGCACGCCCGGACGTGTTCAACCACAATTTGGAGACTGTCCCGCGCCTGTACCCTACCATCCGCCCCGGTGCGCGCTATTACCAGTCCTTGCGCCTGCTGGACCGTGTGAAGCAGCTTGACCCTTCCATTTTTACCAAATCCGGCCTGATGCTGGGTTTGGGGGAAGAAAAAATGGAACTCGCTCAGGTCATGGATGATTTGCGCATTGCCGATGTGGATTTTATTACAATGGGGCAGTATTTGCAGCCCACGGTCAAACATGCAGCCGTTGCCCGTTTTGTAACCCCGGACGAGTTTGAGGACTACGGCGCCATGGCACGCGTAAAAGGCTTTTTGCAGGTCAGCGCAAGCCCACTTACGCGCTCGTCCTACCATGCCGATACAGACTTTGCCCAACTCCGCGAAACGCGTAACAAACGCCTGAAGGAGGCTCTGTAATGCCCAAACACGCAGAGACGCGTGTTCTGCCCTATCGCCCGGAGCAGATTTTTGATCTGGTCGCGGACGTTGCACACTACCCGGCTTTTTTACCCTGGTGTGTTTCCGCACGTTTGCGCACACGCACCGAGACAGAGCTTGTTGCCGACCTGACCATAGGGTTTGGTCCGTTCCGTGAAAGCTTTACCTCCCGCGTAACCTTGGAGCGCCCGTCCACAATTACCGTTCGCTATGAGCGCGGGCCATTCCGCTACCTGCGCAATGTGTGGAAGTTCACGCCCCATGCCAGTGGCTGCCAGGTCGACTTTTTTGTCGATTTTGAATTCAACTCCCGTATTCTTCAAGCCGCAATCGGCGTGGTCTTTACAGAGGCAACCCGGCTTATGGTTTCCGCCTTCATAAAGCGCGCCAAGGAGGTCTATGGTCCTCCTGTAATGCAAGCTGGTTCGGTGGCCCCAACGACCCTGTCCGGGCAGAAAACGGCTGGCTGAACGCCCATGGCCACCGGGCATGACCCACATATGGCCACAGGGTGGCTAAAAATGGCCAGACTGTTTTATGGCGTGCTGCTCGGGGGGCTTGCAGCCTCCACGGTGCAGGGGGCGTATGCCCACACCCTGCATGCACAGGCTGGGCACACGCCGCACTGTGCCGCAATGTCCGGGGGGGCTGACATGACAGATGCCCTGAACGCCCAAAGCCTGGCCCATGCGCAACGCCCCCAACCGGCCCCAACTGTTGTGCCCGTTGTGCCCGTAGCCCTGCCGGACGGGACCATAGCCAAGGGTACGGGCGTTACAGCCCCGGAATTGCTCGATGCTCCGGTTTATAATCCGGCAGACAGGCGCTAACCCCGGTTTTAGGGACCTGACAGACGACCAGAAACAAGTTCGAGGGCATACAGCACGGCCTGCTCTCGCACACTGGCCCGATCACCTGTGAATATCTGCTGGCTTGTGCGGGTTGCCCCACCCCGCAGCGCTGTTGCAAACCAGACGAGGCCAACAGGTTTGTCCTCGCTTCCACCACCGGGGCCCGCAATACCCGAAATGGAAACCGCAATGCGTGCCGCGGCACAGGCATGAAGCGCGCCTTCGGCCATTTGCTCAACCGTTTGGGCGCTGACGGCGCCATGCGTTGCCAGCGTGTCCGCCCGCACCCCCAGAACCGCCTGCTTCATATCATTGGAATATGTTACAAAACCGCCTTCGGTGACATCGGACGAGCCTGCAAAATGAGTTAAAGCGCCAGCCAGCAGTCCACCTGTGCAGCTTTCTGCCGTAACAACCCTGGTGCTGGCGGAGCGCAACTGCTCCAGAACATGAGCCGTTCTGGCTAGAACCCTGCTGCCAAAAATCATGACATCATCCCCCATATCCACAGCCCCTGTTCATGAACGGCGCGCCAGCAGCCTGCGCAATGCCAGCACACAGCCCGCACTGGCAAAACCCGCCAGCACGTCGTCCCCCATAACGCCAAGGGCATCGTGCCGTTTGTCCAGCTGACCAATGGGGCCGGGCTTGGTAATATCAAAAAAACGGAACAGGCCGAACGCCACAATCGGCCATAACAAACGATGTGTGGCGTCAGGGCTCACGCCACCCTTGCGGTTGTCCGGCACGCAGGCCAGAAGGGCAATCCACATTCCGGCCACTTCATCGATAACAATCCAGCCATGGTCCTCACCATCTCCCGCACGGACCGTGGCCCACCACCCAAGCACGGTCGCACCCACTGCTGCGCATACCAGTGCGCGGGGTCGCCTCAACAACATTCCCCCCACCAGCAGGGCGGCAAAAGAGCCAACCGTGCCAGGAGCACGCGGAGCAAGCCCACAGCCCCCAAATGTCGCAATGACGCGCGCGGGGGTCACTGTGGGGTTCCCAGTGCTTTATAAACTGTCATGTTTTCCCATACGCGCTGCACGTAATTCCGTGTTTCGGCGTAGGGTATGTTTTCCACCCAGTCGATCATCTGCTCCATATCCGATCCATTCTGTGCCGGGTCCCCCGTTGTGGCCAACCATTTGGCCAGTCGGGTAGGACCGCCATTATAGGCCGCCGCCATATAGGGTACGACGGGACCAAAACGATCCTGAATATGGAGCAGATACGCCGTACCCAGCTGCATGTTGTTTTGCGGGTTATGCAACCCGGATGCCGTGGCGGCGGATTGGGGCACCCCGGCTGCGCGGACCATGTCCGCCGCCGTGGACGGTTTGAGCTGCATCAGCCCGATCGCATTCGATGGGCTGATCGCATCCGGGTTAAAGCTGCTTTCCTGCCGCATCAACCCCAGGACAAATCCCTTGGGCAGAGTGCTTTCAGGCGGTGTGTAGGGCAGGGGCCAGCCCGAACGCAGCATGAACACGCCATCCCGGCCCGCATGGCGTGCAATGCTCACCGCAACGTCGGGAATACCCAGCCGCAACGCCATGGAAGACAGGGCCTGCCGCTGCGGAGTATCCGTAACCTGCTTTTCAAACAGGCTCAAAAAATCACGCGCATGCTCCCTGTCTCCCATGGATGCCAGCCTCAGGGCCGCCAGGATCAGGTCATTATTGGTTGGCAGCGCATCCTCCGAAACAGAGGGGGCTGAATTGTTCATGTCCCGAAGGTTTTGCACAATCAGTGCGGGCACCTGTTCGGGGGCCAGCAGGGCGTTCCCCTGGCCCGCCAGGGTTGCCGCAGCCATCTGGCCATAATAGGTGCCGGGGAAGGCTGCGGCACGCGCCCAGTCCGCCTGTGCCGAGACCATGTTACCACCTGCGGCCCGTGCGCGCCCAAGCCAGTAAAATCCACGGCTGCGCGTAATGAGGGAGGGGGAGAGCGTCAACTGGTGGAAAAAATCTTCGGCGGTTGCACTGTCATGCTGCATGCGCAGTGTAATCCAGCCGCTTAAAAACACCGCATCCAGGCGGCTTTCAGCATCGGCCACCGTATCATTCGCCACGGCAAAGGCATCCTGCGCCCGATTCTGCTGGATCAGTTCACGGGCCAGGGCATCGCGCTCACGCCAGAACAGTTTGGAGCGCGCCGTTCTTTCCGCCTCAACAGCGCCTGCTTTCCACAGGGCCACGGCATCATCGTAGCGCTGCTGTTTTCGCAACCAGCGGGCCTGATCCAGAACAAGCCACGGGTCCGTACGCGCGGACACGGGCAGAGCATCAAGCAAGGACAGGGCCGTGGCGTCGTTGTTCCTCAACGCCAGACGCGCCTGCGCCAAAAGTTGCTGGGCGGGGGGCAGATAGGGCAGGGTCTGCTGGGCGGCGCTGAGCAGACCCGCGCGCTCCTGCCGGTCAAAACGTAACCAGGAGCTTTGGGGTGTCAGGGCTGCCCCGAACGTCGTGGTCAATGCGCTGGCGGCACCTGGTGTGTCGTTCCCATCCGTCCATGCCGTTACAGCTTGGGACGCCAGTTGCCGCTGGAGCGGTTTGTCATCCGCCAGTTGCGTGGCGCATTGTACAAGTGCTGGAGCGTAGGTCAGCTTCTGGGTATGGCACAGACGGGCCAGAACCTGGGGATCGGTCTCGTTGGCCAGAGCCTGCTGCATGCGCAGCACCAGCACGGACCAGCGCGGCCATGTGCCGCCGGATTGCAAGAAGTCCGCATAATCCTGTGCGCTGGCATGCGTGGGGCCGACAAGGCGGAGCCATGTGTCCAGCCGGTCATTCAGGCTGCCGCTTGACGCCATGCCTGGCGAGGATGCCGCACCGGGCAGCGTGTCCCCCGTACTGGCGGAGACCGGCTGCGCAGATGGGCCGGAGCAGGCGGTCAGGGAAAACCCGACCAGTGATCCCCCGGCGGCAAGCTGCCGCCGCCAGGAAGGGTAAATACGGAGCATACCCAAGAGTCAACGGGGTTCCGGCAAATTAGCAAGCCCTTTTGTCGGGCAGGAAGTGCTCGCCCGTCACACCTGCGTCAGGCTCAGGACAGGTGCCCCCAGACCTCCCCGCCACCGCTCACAATCAGTTCCACGGCAACAGCGAGAACCACCAGAAGTCCAACCCAGGAAATCCATTTGTAGCGCTCCAGAAGGCGCGCGATAAGCGAGGCCGCCAGCCCCATAAGCACCACGGACAACGCAAGCCCCATGACCAGAATACCCGGATGCTCCCGCGCGGCCCCGGCAACGGCAAGCACGTTGTCCAGGCTCATGGACAGATCAGCGACCAGTATTTTGATAATGGCCGAGCGCAGGCTGCCCGGTGCGGTCTGGCCGTCCTCTCCCGCATGGCTGTGCTGCATCTCGCGGTACATGCGCCAGCAGACCCACAGCAACAAAAACCCACCGGCCAGCGTCAGGCCGACAACGGCCAGCAACTTGACCGCAACAAGCGCCAGCAACACCCGGATAACGGCGGCCAGCCCCACACCAGCCCAGATGGCCTTGCGCCGCTGCGCCCCACCGAGTGAGCGCACGGCCATACCAATGACAACGGCATTGTCCCCGGCCAGAGTTACATCAATCAGCACAACCTGAAGAAGGGCGGCGATCGCCGGAAAACTGGCAGAATCAAATAGGTTGGCCACAATAACTCCGATTCCAAAACAGGCATTGAATGGCGGGAATTTCTGGCACATGGCAGAAAATGTCAAAGTTTTCTGCATTGCGGGCAGACGACATGCATGAAATCCGCTAGAGAGGCGCCACCTGTTCTGACATCTAAACTGTTCTGGTTAAGGAAATCCGCGTTATGGTGCCGCGCTATACCCGCCCCGTCATGGCCGCAATCTGGTCCCCTGAAAACCGCTATCGAATCTGGTTCGAAATCGAGGCCCTGGCCTGCGAAGCCATGGCGGAATACGGGACGGTCCCCAAGGACGCCGCCAAGGTGGTGCGTGAAAAAGGTGCGGCCGCCATGGCTGCCTTTTCCGATGCCGACCTTGCCAGAATTGACGAAATCGAAGCCGAAACACGGCATGATGTCATTGCCTTCCTGACATGGCTGGCCGAAAAGGTTGGCCCCGAAAGCCGGTTTGTCCATTTGGGCATGACCTCATCGGACGTGCTGGACACCTGCCTTGCCGTGCAGCTTGTCCAGGCCACCGACCTGCTGCTCAAGGACCTGGACGAAACCCTGGCCGCCCTCAAGGCCCGTGCGTTTGAACACAAACACACCCTGACCATTGGGCGCAGCCACGGGATTCATGCCGAACCCACGTCTTTTGGCCTCAAGATTGCCGGCCATTACGCCGAGTTCGCCCGGAACAGGACCCGCCTTGAAACCGCGCGGGCCGAAATTGCCACCTGCGCCATTTCCGGGGCTGTGGGCACTTACGCCCACCTTGACCCCCGCGTGGAAGCCTATGTGGCCGAGCGTCTTGGCCTGCAGGCCGAGGCGGTTTCCACCCAGGTTATCCCGCGTGACCGACATGCCGCGTTCTTCTGCGCTCTGGCCGTGATCGCCAGTGGCATCGAACGGCTTGCAACAGAAGTGCGCCACCTCCAGCGCTCGGAAGTGCGCGAAGCGGAGGAGTTCTTCCATCCGGGGCAGAAGGGGTCTTCCGCCATGCCGCACAAGCGCAACCCCGTACTGACCGAAAACCTGACCGGCCTTGCCCGCCTGGTGCGCGCAGCCGTTATTCCCGCGCTGGAAAACGTGGCCCTGTGGCATGAGCGCGACATCAGCCATTCCTCGGTTGAACGCAACATCTGCCCCGATGCCACCATTGGCCTGGACTTTGCCCTTGCCCGTCTGTCTGGCATGATTTCCAAGCTTGTGGTGTACCCCGACCGCATGGCCGCCAATATTGAAAGCCTGGGCGGTGTTGTACATTCGGGCGAAGTGCTGCTGGCCCTGGCCAAGGCTGGCCTCTCGCGCGAGGATGCCTACCGTATTGTCCAGCGCAACGCGATGGCCACATGGACAAAACTGGGCACGCCAGAAGGCAGGACCTTCCGCGAAAATCTGGCGGATGACACCGAAATTTCGGGCCGTATTCCAGCGGACGTGCTTGACGCGGCCATGGACAGCCGCCAGCACCTGAAGGCGCTGGACTTCCAGTTTGAAAAGATATTTGGCGAAACAGGCCCCAGGCAGTAACAGCCCGCAGGTTTTGCAGGCTGTATCCTCCACGCGGGAAGCCTGCTATGAACAACTGGAACAACAAAGGGGCGAACCACCCGCACGGCTCGCCCGGTTTTTGGGGCGGGTACCCAGCCGCCCGCACACATTTCGACAGGTAAGGATCATCATGGCCCGTCGCCGCCAGCTTTACGAAGGTAAAGCCAAAATCCTCTTTGAAGGTCCCGAACCCGGAACCCTTGTACAATACTTCAAGGACGATGCCACGGCTGGCAATGGCGCCAAAAGCGGTGTGATTACCGGCAAGGGCGTGCTCAACAACCGTATCAGCGAACACCTGATGCTGCGTTTGCAGGAAATTGGTATTCCCACCCACTTCATCCGCCGGATCAACATGCGTGAGCAGTTGGTGAAGGAAGTGGAGATCATCCCCTTGGAAGTGGTGATCCGCAATGTCGCCGCTGGCAGTATTTCCAAGCGCTTCAACATCCCCGAAGGCCAGCGCCTGCCACGCCCGATTGTCGAATTCTATTACAAGAACGACGAACTGGGTGACCCGCTGGTCTCCGAAGACCACATTATCGCCTTTGGCTGGGCCTGCCCGCATGACCTGGAAGACATTACGGGCATGGCCATGCGCGTAAACGACTTTTTGTGTGGCCTGTTCAGCGGTATTGGCATCCAGCTTGTGGACTTCAAGCTCGAGTTCGGCCGCTGCTGGGAAGGCGAGGACATGCGTATTGTTCTGGCTGACGAAATCTCGCCCGACAATTGCCGCCTGTGGGACCTGCGCACAAACGAAAAGCTCGACAAGGACCGCTTCCGCCGTGATCTAGGCAACGTGAAGGAAGCGTATCAGGAAGTTGCGCGCCGCATGGGCATCCTGCCTGAAAACGGGGCTGGGGGTGACATGAAGGGCCCGGAAACAGTTCAGTAACCCCTACGGGTACTTTGGGAGTTTGAGAATGAAAGTACGTGTAACCGTCATGCTTAAGGACGGCGTTCTGGACCCGCAGGGAAAGGCCATTGGTCACGCACTGCACACACTGGGCTTTGATGGCGTGCAGGACGTACGCGTAGGCAAGGTCATCGAGCTGGACCTGCATGGTGTGAAGGCCGAGGAAGCCCATGAAAAAGCGGGGGAAATGGCCCGCAACCTGCTGGCCAACCTGGTCATCGAGGACTATTGCGTAGAGGTTGTGGCATGAAGCGCCTTGCCCTGATCGCCCTTGCCGGGGCACTGGCTGTTCCCGGCCTGGCCCATGCCCAGCGCCTTGCCCCCATGAAGGCTGGCGCCTTTGGCAAGATGTGCTCCAGCACAGCCACCCGCACAGCATGCGACGCCTACCTGAGCGGCCTGACAGATGGCGCAACCCTTGCGCAGGTCAATGCCCGCAATACAGGCGACAACGCTGCCCTCGCCGGGTTTTGTGTGCCCGCGACCGAAGACATTGCCGCCATGCGCGCCAAGGTGCTCACCTGGCTGAAAGCACATACTGACTCTCTGGGCAAACCGGTGGGCGAGGGTGTGTTTACCGCCCTGCATGACTCTTACCCGTGTGACGTTAAAAAATGAAAGCAGCGATTGTCATCTTCCCCGGCACAAACCGGGAGCGTGATATGGCCCTGGCCCTGAGGCGCGTGACCGGGCAGGCCCCCCGCATGATCTGGCACCACGAGACGGACCTGGACGGTGTGGACCTGGTCGTACTCCCCGGCGGCTTCAGCTATGGTGATTACCTGCGTTGTGGCGCCATGGCCGCACACTCCCCCATTATGGGTGCGGTGCGTGACTTTGCCGCCAGCGGTGGTCATATTCTGGGCGTATGCAATGGTTTTCAGATCCTGACCGAAAGCAATCTGCTCCCCGGCGCATTGCTACGCAATGCGGACCTGCGGTTCCTTTCGCAGGATTGCCATTTGCGTGTGGAGGTTGAAGGCACGCCCTTTACCCGGCGCTGGAAAAAGGGAGATATCTTCCGCACGCCTTTGGCGCATGGTGATGGCAATTATACCGCCGACGCCACAACCCTGGCGATGCTGGAAGGCGAGGGCCGCGTTGCCTTCCGCTATGCGGACGCCAAAGGCCATGTGCATGCGGATGACAGAGCCAGCAACCCGAACGGCAGCGTGAACAGCATTGCCGGTATTCTGAGCGAAAACAAACGTATCTGCGGCATGATGCCCCACCCCGAGGATCTGGTTGATCCGCTTATGGGAGGTGAGGATGGTCTGCCTTTGTTTGAAGGTCTGGTGGAGGCTCTTGTCCGGTGAATAAGCCTGTAACCGTTGATGAATCCCTTGCGCGTGAATTCGGCCTGACGGGTGAGGAATACGGCCGTGTTCTGTCGATCATGGGCCGCACGCCCAGCCTGACGGAACTTGGCGTGTTTTCCGTCATGTGGTCGGAGCACTGCTCCTACAAATCCTCCCGCAAATGGTTGCGTGGCCTGCCCACCAAAGCGCCGTGGGTTATCCATGGCCCGGGCGAAAACGCGGGTGTGGTGGATATTGGGCAAGGCTATGCCGCCATTTTCAAGATGGAAAGCCACAATCACCCCTCCTTTATCGAACCCTATCAGGGTGCGGCCACGGGTGTGGGCGGTATTCTGCGTGATGTGTTCACCATGGGCGCGCGTCCGGTTGCCAACCTGAACGCGCTGCGTTTTGGCAGCCCGGAAAACCCGGTGACCCGCCGCATTGTGGATGGCGTGGTTCGTGGTATTGGTGGCTATGGCAACTGCGTTGGCGTCCCCACCGTTGGGGGGGAAATCAACTTCCACCCCGCCTATGACGGCAACCCCCTTGTCAACGCCATGACGGTGGGCATTGCCCGGCAGGACCGCATTTTCCTGTCCGCGGCCGCAGGCGTTGGCAACCCTGTGGTTTATGTCGGCTCACGCACCGGACGGGACGGAATTCATGGCGCCACCATGTCCTCCGCCGAGTTTGACGAGGACGCGCTCTCCAAGCGGCCAACCGTGCAGGTGGGCGACCCCTTCATTGAAAAACTGCTGATCGAGGCCTGCCTGGAACTGATGGCGACCGACGCCATTGTCGCCATTCAGGACATGGGCGCTGCGGGCCTGACCTCTTCCGCCGTGGAAATGGCAGGAAAAGGCGGGGTAGGCATTGAGCTTGATCTGGACGCCGTACCCCAGCGCGAACCCAACATGACCGCGTATGAGATGATGCTTTCTGAAAGTCAGGAACGCATGCTCATGGTCCTGCGCCCCGACCGGACGGAACTCGCCCGCAAGATTTTTGAAAAATGGGAGCTGGACTTTGCCATTATCGGTCACCTGACCGAGAGCGGGCATATTGTCATCAGGCACAAGGGCCAGCTTGAGGCCGATATTCCGCTTGAACCCCTGGCGGATGAAGCCCCGGTTTACGACCGTCCTTCCATCGCACCGGCAAAACCCGCAGCACTGGGTGCCGTGCATGCTCCCCTGTCGCTCGATGCCATGCTGCTCCAGCTTGTGGGCTCGCCTGACCTGGCATCCCGCGCATGGGTATGGAACCAGTATGACAGCACGGTTGGCGGGCAAACCGTGCGCCGCCCCGGTGCCGCCGATGCCGCCATTATCAAAGTGGATGATACCCGGATTGGTCTGGCACTCACCACGGATTGCACGCCGCGCTACTGTCAGGCGGACCCGCGCACCGGTGGCGCGCAGGCCGTGGCCGAAGCGTGGCGCAACATTACCGCAACCGGAGCGCTCCCTCTGGCGGTGACGGACAACCTGAACTTTGGCAACCCCGAAAAGCCGGAAATCATGGGGCAGTTCATTGCAGCCCTTGAGGGTATGGGAGAGGCCTGCAAGGTTCTCGACTTCCCCATCGTGAGCGGCAATGTCTCCCTCTATAACGAAACCCGGATGCCCGATGGCACCACGCAGGCCATTCTGCCCACACCCGCCATTGGTGGACTTGGTGTGCTGGATGATGTGTCCTGCGCCATTGGCCTGGGCATGCAGGCAGACAAGGATGTGGTGCTGATCGGCACAACCAGGGGTGAACTTGGTCAGTCCATCTGGCTCCGTGAAATTCTGGGTCGTGAGGAAGGTGCTCCACCGACAGTTGATCTGGCGGCGGAAAAACGGAACGGGGACTTTGTCCGTACCGAAATCCGGGCAGGCCGGGTTACCGCCTGCCATGACATTGCCGATGGTGGTATTCTGGTCGCCGCGGCAGAAATGGTCATGGCGTCTGGCACGGGCTGCGAACTGGAAAGCCCGGATTCCGGTATCCGTCCAGAAGCGTTCTGGTTTGGCGAGGACCAGGCCCGCTACCTTGTCTGCGTGGATGACGCCAAGGCATTCTGCGCCAGCGCCACACAGGCTGGCGTGCCGGCACGCCTGATAGGCCGCTCCGGTGGAAATGATTTGATTCTGCCCAGCGGAGTCACCATATCTTCTGCACGTCTTCAATTCGCGCACGAAACCTTTTTTCCTGCGTTGATGGACAAATAGGGAAGAGGCACAGCACCATGGCCATGTCCGCCACAGAACTTGAAACCTACCTTCTAAAGGCGTTCCCCGATGCCCAGATCAAGATAGATGATCTGGCAGGAGACGGGGACCACTATTCCTGCTCGATTGTAAGCGAAGCCTTCCGCGATGTTCCTCGTGTCAAGCAGCATCAGCTCGTTTATAATGCACTTGAAGGGCATATGGGGGACAAGCTGCATGCGCTGGCCCTCCGTACGTCCACCCCCTGACCAAGGCTATTTTCCACACGTTCAAGGACCGTAGACCATGACTGACTCCATCAAGCAGACCATCCAGCAGGACATTGATTCCAATCCTGTCATGCTTTTCATGAAGGGGGATGCCGATTTCCCACAGTGTGGCTTTTCCGCCCGCGTTGTGCAGATTCTCCAACAGGTTGGCGTCCCGTTCAAAACCGCCAATGTTCTTGCAGATTCCGAACTGCGTCAGGGGATTAAGGACTATTCCAACTGGCCGACCGTTCCCCAGCTTTACGTAAAGGGTGAGTTCGTCGGCGGGTGCGACATTGTGACCGAAATGTACCAGACCGGTGAACTGCAGAAATTGCTGCAGGAAAAAAACATCGCCTGCAACGCGTCCGCCTGAATTATGGGTTGTCAGCCTGCAATTGCTTTGTATAGTTTCAGGCAGACATAAGATCAGGGGGCCAAGGTTAATGACACGAGTTCCGTTTGTACGCGGGCTTTTTGCTCTGGCCAGTATCGGCTTGAGTGTAATTGCCACCAGTTCTTCTGTGCATGCGGAACGTGTTCTTTCCGATCTGGAAGCCAGCAAGTTAACCTTTGCCTCCCTGACCGCTCCCCCACCTGCCATACATGCACACCATATGGTCCGCCGCGTAGCAGCCAGAGGGCATGCCGGCCACAAGGTGGTTCTGGCATCTGCCCAGCATGGCAAGATGGTGCATCTGGTCAGCTATCATCCGAGCGCACATGCTGTGGCGCATGGCAACAAACACCACCACCGTACCTGATAGCCTTCGGCTGTCCCACGTAACGGAATACCACCGGCCTGTTACGGTGTTTTTTACATCTGCCGAATAATATCTTCCAGCCACTCCATGTGGCCCTGAGCATCCAGCATAAACAGGTCAAACCGCAGTTCGTCATACTGCCAGTGTGGATGGCTCTGTAGCAGACATTCCGCAGCCCTGTACAACCTTCTGGACTGCGCGGCGGACAGACACTCCGCAGCTCCACGTAATGTCTGGCGTTGCTTGACCTCCACAAAGCTGATGAGTGCGCCATTTTGCGCAACAATATCAATTTCACCCCGGCGTGTTCTGGCTCTTTGCAGCAATATAGTCCAGCCTGCGTTTTTCAGTTTTTGGCAAACAGCATCCTCCGCGGCCAATCCGTTCTGATAGGATGCCACGCCTCTGGCCCGCCTTGCGGCAGAGGGTTTTGCGGCTGGGGGTAATGCCTGTTTTGCAGAACACTTATTCGCTATGCTGTGGACGCCACCCGCCTGTTGTGAAAGCATTCTCTCCACCATGCCTTTTGATCTCCAGTTTTCCACAACGGCTTTTCTTGTTGCGTGTATGCGCCTGACGCTGGTTGCGAGTATCAGTTTGCATATTCTTCTTACAAAACGGAATACGTCATCCGCCATCGGATGGATTGGCATATGCGTTCTCATGCCATTTCTGGGCACCATCCTCTACCTTATGTTCGGGATAAACCGTGTTACGCGACTGGCCAAAAAGCTGGTTGGGGACCGCACCGCCCATAGGCAGGACGGAGCGGACCTGTCCTCATGGAACAGGGAACTCGATGGGCAGTTCGCACCGCTGGCATTGATGGTTGGCAAACTGACAACCCGCCCCGTTGTTGGCAATAACAGCATTACCTGCCTGCACGATGGAGACGGTGCTTACCCGCATATGCTGGCCGCCATTGAAAAAGCCACCAAAAGCATTTTCCTGTGTTCCTATATTTTCAGGCATGACACCAGCGGACAACTCTTTGCGGACAAGCTCATTGCCGCACATAAAAGAGGGGTAAACGTGCGCGTACTGGTTGATGGCATTGGAAGCGGTTATTTTTTATCCCCCATCTATCGGTATCTCAAAAGGGAAGGGGTACCGTGCGCACGCTTCATGCACTCGCTTCTGCCATGGCGGATGCCTTTCCTGAATTTGAGGAACCATCGTAAAATTCTGGTCGTGGATGGTTGTATCGGCTTCATGGGGGGGCTCAATATCGCCGATAATAATCTGGTCGCGCGCGCACCCCGCGACCCGGTATCGGACACCCACTTCCAGATTGAGGGACCAGTTGTTCACCAATTGGCGCAGGTTGCGGCATGGGACTGGTATTTTACCACTGGTGAACAGTTGAGCCGGGACCTGTTTTTGCAAGAACATGCGAGCAAGGGCACGTCTCTGGCCCGTATTGTTACGGCTGGACCGGACACGGACCTGGAAAAAATAGAATATACCATGCTCCAGGCCATCACACTCTCACGCAAGAGCATACGGCTGATGACACCGTATTTTCTGCCGGGCGCCCGGTTTTTGTCCGAACTGGGGCTGGCGGCCCTGCGTGGTGTGCAGGTGGATATTATCATCCCGCTCCGCAGCAATCATCGTCCGCTGGACTGGGCCTGTGCCGCCAATATTTCACCATTGCTGGACACAGGCGTGCGGGTCTGGCACGCCAATCCTCCCTTCAACCATTCCAAGCTGATGGTGGTGGACAAGGCATGGTCTTTTGTTGGCAGTTCCAACCTGGATATTCGCAGTTTACGCTTGAACTTTGAAATCAACATGGAAACTTACGATGTAACCATGGCGGAAATTACGGATGACTTCATATGCCAGCACCGCAACCACAGACTGACACATTATGACCTGGACAAGCGGAACAGCCTGACCCGCATCCGCGATTCATTCGCCAGATTGTTCATGCCTTATTTGTAAACGACCAGTGCCGGTTTTCGGCCTATTTCAGGCTGGAGTGTTACTGCGATTGGCCTGTGGTCAGAGGCAAAAACAGGCAAGACCCGTGCGTCTGAACAGACCATGCCCTCCACAAGGCAGCGGTCCAGCCGAATAGGCAGCAGGTCAACCATACGGTGCGTGGGGGCCTTTGGCCCTACATCCGCAAAGCCGGGCACCAGGGTTGGTCCTACCAGATTGAAGTCCCCTAAAATGGCGCAGGGCGCGGACAGCAGGGACGCAATCCGCCGCAATTGCCTGCGGTTGAGCATCTGCCCATGTGAAAGATGCACATTGGCCAGAGAAAACTGGGCGTAATCTATAATCTGGGCATGCCGCTTAACAATCGGTCCTGACGGAATGGTGCATGCCCGCGGTGGCCGTGCAAACGGCAGACGGCTCCAGCAGGCCCCCCCATGAATACGCCCCGGTAGTGGCGAGCGGGCATAGTGGCCCCCTATCACGTCTGGCAGTACATCTATTTCCACCGTAGCTTCCTGCATAAGCAGAATATCCGGTTGTTCGGCCTCTATCAGGGCAGCCACGTCATGCACGGTGGCACCCGTGCGGCGTAGCAGGTTCCAACTGATAATCCTGACCCCTGGAGTATCATTGGCTACCCTAGCCCTGCGCCGCCCCTTGGATGCGAGTTCAACAAAGCGAGCCAGACGACGCCTCATGGCGCGATATTCCTTGTTTCATCCAATGCTGGCCGTGCTGGTTCGCCCTGTGCGAATTCCATGGTCAGCGTAAAACCGATAGCAAGAAGGACAGGCCCCAGAAAAATGCCGACACCGCCAAACGCCAGCAACCCACCGATAACCCCGAGTACGGTCAGCAGATAAGGCAGCTTTGACCCACGCGCGATAAATAATGGGCGGATCAGATGGTCCGCACCGGAAATGAAAACCACACCATACAGAATGAGCAGAATTCCCTTGAGCTGATGGTGGGTTGCAAACAGCCATATGGCCGCGGGTATCCACAGCAGTGGCGCACCAACGGGAAAGACCGCCAAAAATGCCGCAATGCCACCCAGAATAACCGGCTCGGCCACACCGAACATCCATAGCCCCAACCCGGTGAGAATACCCTGGATAATGGCAGTGCCAAGAATACCATAGACCGTGCCGCGCACCGTGCTGGCAATAATGGAAAGGTGCCGCCCGGCCTGAAGCCCGGCAATACGCAAAATGACAGCCTGTAGCGTATCCCACAGGATGGCGCCACTGATCCAGAAAAAGAAGGAAATGAACAAGGCCGTAACAAGGTGCAGCGCGCCACTGGCCATCTGCATCAGCACACTCAGGACAGACTGGATGATCCCGCCCGCGTAAGGCCGCAACTCTGCCGCCGCCAGCCCGAGGTTACGGCTCCACAATGCCCAGCGGTGATGAATTTCCGGCCCGAAAACAGGCAGGTTATCAAGCCAGTGGGGCAGGGGGGGCAACTGGTTGACCTGCCCGAACAGGGTTGTCAACTGGAGCGCCCAGCGCGGACCCGAGGCGACACAGGCCGATGCCAGGAGTGCGATCGGGAACACCACGCAGACGGCGCATAGCACGGTCATGATCAGGCTGGCGGCATTCGCCCCCATGCTCCGCCGCAGGTACTGGAAAAGGGGCCATGTGGTGTAGGTCAGCACCCCCGCCCAGAGCAGGGCGGAGGAAAAGGGAACCAGCACGGCCACGCACCCATATGCGATCCCTGCCAGCAATAAAAACCGGAGAATACGTTCAGCCGTCAATGTGTGACCATCTGTCATGCGTGCAACAAACCACGGAACGCCTTAATTTTCTGTGTTTCCCACAAGAACACGGCGTATCGGTTCTATGGTATGGCCCATTCCGCCCCGACTTTCCAGTCGGTTCGGATAAAGGCTCTGTGTTGCCCTGCGGGCGCGACCACAAACACGTTTGCCAGTTGCCGCGGACTATGTGATCGTGGATGACCTGCACTGAAAACTTTATGGGCTCTTGTTCATGTCTCCTCTCATTTCCGGCAGTTTTTTGCATACTCTTGCCCAGGACACCTCCGTTTGTTTTCTGGACGCCACGACAACTCTGCCGGGGGAGACATTCAACCCGCGGGAAAATTTTACCGCCTGCCATATTCCACGCAGCCAGTATTTTGATATTGATGATTTTTCCGACCCGCAAAGCACCTTGCCCCATACGGTGCCATCCGCTGCCCGTTTTGCACAACTGTTTGGCGCGCTGGGCATTACACCGCAGACCCATGTTGTCTTTTACGACCAGGGCAATGTTGCCTCCGCCTGCCGGGCATGGTGGATGACCAGGTTTTTCGGGCACGAAAAAACCCAGATCATCCATGGCGGCCTGAGCGCGTGGCAACAGCAAAACCTGCCCCTCGAACAGGGCGCGGGCGTAAAGCGCACGCCACAGACGTACCACCCCAGAACCCAGTATTCCCGCATTGCCGGACTGGGAGACATGCTCGAACATATCCGCCTGCAAAACCGCCCTATACTGGACGCCCGCAGTACGGCCCGTTTTTATGGCACCGCACCCGAACCACGCCCGGGCGTACTGTCAGGCCATATGCCTGGAGCGCGCAACATTCCCTACAAGAGCGTGCTGGATGAAAACGGATTGTTCCTCCCCCCTACCCAACTGGAAACCCTGTTTTTGCAGGCTGGCGTTTCCGCAACTACCCACCCCATAACCACCTGTGGCTCGGGGATGACCGCCGCCGTGCTGAACATGGCGCTGGAACTGGCGGGATTTACATCCAACGCCCTGTATGACGGCTCCTGGGCGGAATGGGGCAGCACACCCAACACCCCCATTACAACGGACAAAACACATGACTGACCGCCCCAGTGTGGATGCCGGATGGCAAAAACTTGGCACAGCCCTGACCCATGCCGGCAGGGCCACCGCGCCAGAAGGGGGAACTTACGTCAACCCTCCGCTCGAACGTGGCTCCACCGTGCTTTTTCCCTCGCTCCAGAGCATGAACCGCAAGGGCCTGGAGCGTTACGACCATGCCAGCATTTATGGCGCCATGGGGTCGCCCACCCAGCACGAACTGGAAAAACTGATCGCGCACGTGGAAGGGGGAACAGACTGCCAGATTGTCAGTTCCGGCCTTGCGGCATGCACAACCCCCTTGCTCGCTTTTTTAAAAGCGGGGGACCACTGCCTCCTGGCAGATAGCGTGTACGGCCCGACCCGTCGATTTGCCGAGAACATGCTCCGGCGTTTTGGGGTGGACATATCCTATTTTCCGCCCTGCGCCAGCAGGTCCGAAGTGGAAGACTACATCCAGCCGAATACCCGCATCATTTTTACGGAAAGCCCGGGTAGTCACACATTCGAGGTGCAGGATATTCCCATGCTGGCCGATGTGGCCCACCAGCATGGGGCACGGCTTTTTTTGGACAACACATGGGGGTTTGGCATTTTTGCCCCGTTTGAACATGGCGTGGACGTTTCCATTCAGGCCCTGACCAAATACCCTTCTGGCCATTCGGACGTCATTGCCGGGGCCGTAACCGTTGCCGACCAGGCAAGCTGGCATATTCTGCGAGATGCCTCCATCCAGCTTGGCCAGCTTGCCGGGCCCGATGACTGCTGGCTGACCCTGCGCGGCCTGCGCACAATGGGAGTGCGTCTGGCGCAGCAGGCACGCACCGCCCTGCAGATTGCAACATGGCTGCACCAACGCCCCGAAGTGGCGCAGGTGCTGCACCCGGCCCTGCCAGACTGCCCGGGCCACGCCTACTGGAAACGGGACTTTACAGGAGCGGGCAGCCTGTTTGGCGTGGTGTTGAACAGCACATACACCCGCCAGAACATGGAGCGCATGATCAACGCCATGCGCCTGTTCGGTATTGGTGCTTCGTGGGGTGGGTACGAAAGCCTTGTGTTGCCAACCACTGGTGGCATAACGCGGAATTTTGGCCCGGACCAACCCGACCCGGCCGCATTCCGTTTACAGGTCGGGCTGGAAAACACACAGGACCTGATCGCAGACCTCGAACAGGCCTTCAACGCCCTGCATTACACCCCCTGACATAGTCACAAGGTGGCACGTGCGCGGAATGTGGCGGCCTCGGCTATATGCTGGGGCTCCACATCCTCCGTGCCAGCCAGGTCGGCAATGGTTCTGGCCACCCGCAGCAGGCGCGTATATCCCCGAGCGGAAAACCTGAATTTTTCGGCAATCGCCTGCGCAAGGTCCTGCGCCTTGTCCGTAGGAGACAGACTGTTCAGAGCGGCCTCGGCATTTTTTTGCAGGCCCTGCCGGTTTGTCTGGACCTCCCTGGCCCGCAGCACGCGTTGGGCGACAGTGGCCGTGCTCTCGCCATCGGCCTGCACCATATAGCCAAGGGGTTCGTATGGCTGCATGGCCACATGCAAATCAATACGGTCCATGAGCGGGCCGGACAGACGCGCCAGGTAATCCGCGCCACAGCGCGGAGCCTTGCTGCACTCCCGCTCCGCATCCCCCAGGTAGCCACAACGACAGGGATTCATGGCGGCAACAAGCTGGAAGCGGGCAGGGTAGGTCACATGCACGGCAGCCCGTGCAAGGCTGACCTGCCCGGTCTCCAGCGGTTGGCGCAACGCCTCAAGGGCTGCGCGGGAGAATTCGGGCAACTCGTCCAAAAACAGGACACCATGGTGCGCAAGACTGATCTCGCCAGGGCGCGCGCGCGCGCCGCCCCCCACCAGTGCGGGCAGGCTGGCCGAATGGTGCGGAGCCCTGGCTGGGGGGCGGCGCATGGGCCTGCCATCCTTCAACAGCCCCGCAGCGCTGTATATGCGCGAAACAGCCAGGCTCTCCAATGCCGACAAATCGGGCAGCAAGCCACACAGCCTTGCCGCCAGCATGGACTTGCCTGCTCCCGGAGGCCCCGAGAGCAACAGGGAGTGTCCACCGGCAGCGGCTATTTCCAGCGCCCTGCGCCCTGTTTCCATTCCCTTGATATCCGCCAGATCTGGCCCGGTCGCATCGGGGGGGAGTGGCGTATGGGAAAAAACGGGGCCCACGAGAATTTGCAGCCCGGTAAAATGGTTGATCAGTGCGAGCAGGTCCGAAGCCGCCAGGACAGCGATATCTCCACCACACAGGGCCTCTTCCGCCTGATAGGCAGGGCAGACAATACCCAGTTCCATGGACGCCGCCTCCAGCGAGGCTGAAAGCACGCCAGAAACCGGGTTAAGCCGCCCGTCAAGCGAGAGTTCGCCAAGGGCCGCGTAACGACCTACTTCTTCCGCAGGGATCACCCCCATGGCCGCCAGCAGGGCAAGGGCTATGGGCAGGTCAAAATGCGAGCCTTCCTTGGGGAGGTCCGCAGGGACAAGGTTAACAAGAATACGTTTGGCGGGAAGGGCCAGCCCTATGCTGGTCAAGGCGGCGCGCACACGCTCACGCGCTTCGGCCACGGCCTTGTCTGGTAGTCCCACGATCAAAAACGCAGGCAAACCAGAGGATATCTGCACTTCAACCCAGACGGGCCTGGCCTCGATACCCGAAAATGCAAAGCTGCGGATGCGGGAATAAATCATTCCCGCTCTCCGCAGCCCATGCTTAGCGACCCTTGTAAATCAGGCGGGCACGTACCGTGCCATCCAGTTCACGCAGGGCCTTGAGCAGACGATCATCCAGATCGGTATCGCCGCCCGTGTCCGCCTCGATCACCACATACCCGATTTCTCCATCGGTCTGGAGGAACTGGGCTGTTACGTTGCAGGTTTCACGCAGGAAAATTTCATTCAGCTTCATCATAACACCGGGCATGTTATGGTGGGCATGCATGAAGCGTGTGCCACGCGGGCTTTGCGGCAGTTGCACCCCGGGGAAATTAACCGCCCCGAACGTGGAGCCCACATCCGAGTATTCCACTAGCTTGCGCGCCACTTCCACACCAATGCGTTCCTGCGCTTCGGCCGTGGAACCACCGATATGCGGGGTAAGGATGACGTTATCCAGGCCCATGATCGGGGTGGACAGCAGGTCCCCCGGACCTTTGGGTTCCTTGGGGTACACGTCAATGGCCGCACCCAGCAGGTGGCCACTTTCGAGCGCCTTGGCCAGTGCGTCCAGGTCAACCACATTGCCGCGGGCATTGTTGATGAGGAAGGAGCCCTTCTTCATCTTGGCAATCTGTTCAGCGCCCATCAGGTTTGCCGTTGTGGGAAGCTGGGGAACATGCAGGCTGACAACATCGCTCTGGGCCAGCAGGTCATCAAGCGTGTCCACCGGCAGGGCGTTGCCGTGGCCGAGCTTGTCCACCACATCGTAATAGGCCACGCGCATGCCAAAGGCTTCCGCCAGAACGGACAACTGCGAGCCAATGGAGCCGTAACCAACAATCCCAAGGGTTTTGCCGCGCACTTCCCAGCTATTGGCGGCTGACTTGGTCCACGCGCCTTTATGGCACTCAACCGAACGGGGGAAAATGCGGCGCATCAGCATCACAATTTCACCCATGACCAGTTCGGCCACGGAGCGTGTGTTGCTGTAGGGGGCGTTAAAAACAGGGATCCCGTTCAGGCGTGCCGCTTCGAGGTCAACCTGATTGGTGCCAATGCAAAAACAGCCAATGGCCATCAGGCGATCCGCACCTTCAATGACCTCTTTGGTCAACTGCGTGCGGGAGCGGATGCCAACAATATGCACGCCTTCAAGCGCCTGTTTGAGCGCATCGCCTTCGAGTGCCCCTTTGTGGCGTACGACATTCTCGTAACCACAGGCCTTCAGAAGGGCGACGGCACTATCGTGGATACCCTCCAGCAGAAGAATACGGATCTTGTCCTTGGAGAGGGACAGGTGCGTGCTCGTGCTCATTTGGACTGACCATCGCTGTTGTACCGAAGCGCAGACCTATCGCAAAACGGGGGCAATGCATAGTCTGCGCCCCCAATTTTGCCGGTATGTCCCCGATAAATCTTATTGACCCGTGCGCAAAATCCTCACCGCCTCATCATGCAGGGAAGCGGAGCCCGCGGCCAGGACGGTACGGTCGCCATCCATTCGCAAGGGGGAGCCGTCCCATGCACTCATCACCCCACCGGCCCGCGGGACGGGGGGCGCGCGGGGGCCGCCGGCCCTGGGGGGCGGGGCGGCGTCGGCGGGGTCACATTCGGCAATCAGGTCGATCTGCCCCAATGCAAGCAGCCCGTAGGCGTAGCAGTCCCCCCCCCACGTCATGCGCCGGGCCTGCTGCTTGAGCGGTTTCCAGTTGTCGTGCGGGGCCAGTTCCAGCATCTCGGGCGATGTGCAGGACATTTCAGCACTTTGCAACGCAACACCCTGCCGGGTCTGGGCCTGCCCCCCCAGAGTGGAGGCAAACACGGTTTTTCGTCCCCTGACGCCCAGCCAGCGTTCTTGCAGCACAGGCTGGTCCAGCACGCCCAGAACCGGTTCACCCTTATAAAAAAGTGCGATCAGGGTCCCAACCAACGGCCGGCCGGTAACAAACGCCCGGGTGCCATCCACGGGGTCCCGCAGCCACTGGTAGTCCGCATTGGCGTTATCCTGGCCAAACTCCTCGCCAAATACACCGTGGTCCGGCAGGCGTTCGGCCAGAATGGCGCGCATGACGCGCTCAGCGCTCCGGTCGGCCACCGTAACCGGGCTGGCATCGTGCTTGCTGTGCACCTCCACGCCACGGCGGAACCATGGACGCACAACACAGCGCGCCGTATCGGCCAGCATGGTGGCCACATCCACAAATTGGTCGATCGTCTGCTGGCTCATTGGAGCGCTCCTGTTGTTGAGGGAGGCGAGGGTATGTGCAGCGTGTGCAGGTAGCGTATTGCATCCGCCCGGTCCTGCGGGTCTGGCAAACCCGGAAAAGACATGCGCGTGCCTGCCGCATACCGGGAGGGGGACGCAAGCCAGGCGGA
>CALCDN010000166.1 GCA_937900755.1 uncultured Acetobacter sp.
CGGCACCTCTTTACGCCACCCCCTGTCAGGCTGGCATGATCCGCTCCAGCACGGCTGGAACAGCCTGCATGCCAGCCGCATCCGCCACGGCCTTGCGCCCCAGTTCTGGCGCGCCATACCCCCAGCTGGCAAACACAAACGGACAGCCAGCCCCTTCGGCCGCCAGATAGTCAGGCGGCATGTCCCCCACCATCACGCTCCTTGCCCCGTGGCCCCCGGCCTGTGCAATCGTGCCCAGCAGATGCCGCGCATCTGGCTTGCGGGCGGCAAAACTGTCCCCTCCGCCCACACTGGCAAACAACGCGCCAAGGCCCAGGTCCGACAGAATGCGGCGGGCGGCCTTTTCGGGTTTGTTGGTGCAGACCGCCAGTTGCCACCCTTGGGCACGGAGGCTGTGCAAAGCCGCCTCCGTGCCGGGAAACAGACGGGATAACAGCGTTGCCCGTGGAGTATAGGCCGCCATGAAGCGACTGACGGCCTCCTCCAGGGAAAGAGGAAGAGCAGGCATGCTCCCGCTCTGTGCCGCCTTTTGCTCCAGGCTGGCCTGCAAGGCCCGCTCCACCAGCGCCTGCACGCCGTTGCCAACCATGCCGCGCACCTGCGCATTGGATAATGGAGGCAGGCCGCACTGGGCCAGAATTTCGCGGCAACATTCCGCCAGATCCGGCAAGGAATCCAGCAAAGTTCCATCCATATCAAACACGGCCAGACGCAAAGCAGACATTCCGTTCATCCACATCGTAAAGTTTGGAAAACTTTTATGATATTGGCATGGAGTTTTTCCATAAGCGAGACGTTTGACACATGCCATTGCTTGGCTTACCGCATCATTCATGACGTCTGATCCCTCATTCCGTCCTGCCACAGCGGTTCTTCTGGCCGCAGGGCTGGGCACCCGCATGAAATCCTCCCGCCCCAAGGCTGTGCAACATCTGGCAGGCGGCCCCATGCTTGCCCACCTGCTGAGCAACGCGGCAGAGGTTTTTGACCGTCTGGTGGTCGTAATCGGCCCCGAAATGGCGGATGTGGCGGAGGTTGCCGCCCCCTACCCCGTGGTTATCCAGCACGAACGGCTGGGTACGGCCCATGCCGCCTTGCAGGCCGCGGACTGGTTCGGGGAGGGAGACGTGGCCGTATTATACGCCGACAACCCCCTTATTTCCGCGCAAACACTGACCGCGCTGCTGGATGAACGGCGCAAGCCCGGTGTGGGGCTGGCCCTGCTGGCCATGCGTCCGGCGGACCCCGCCCGTTATGGCCGGGTTATAACCCACGCCGGCAACGTGGAGCGCATTGTGGAATGGGCGGACGCCACCCCCCAGGAGCGCGCCATAGACCTGTGCAATGCAGGCGTGCTGTGCGCCGACGCCACGGACTTCCGCCGCTGGCTGGAGGCCGTGGGCAATGATAACGCCAAAGGCGAATTCTACCTGACGGATGTGGTCGACCTGGCCGTGGCCGAACATGCCCAGGTGCGCGCGGTAGAAGCGGCGGAAGACGAACTGCGTGGCGTGAACTCGCGCAGCGAGCTGGCCCAGGCCGAGGCCGCCCTGCAAAAACGCCTGCGCCAGAACGCCATGGACAACGGGGTCACGCTGGTCGCGCCCGAAACAGTCTTTCTGGCGACCGATACGCAGTTGGCGGCCGATGTACTGGTCGAACCCAATGTTGTTTTTGGTCCGGGCGTTATTGTGCATGAAGGTGCTGTTGTTCGCGCGTTCAGCCACCTTGAAGGGTGTGAGGTCCATTCCGGCGCCATTATTGGCCCATATGCCCGCCTGCGGCCAGAAACCACCATTGGCGCAAACGCACGGGTTGGCAATTTTGTCGAGCTTAAAAGTGCCGAGCTTGGCGTGGGCGTCAAGGTTAACCACCTGTCCTACATCGGCAATGCCCAGGTTGGCGCGCAGTCCAACATTGGGGCCGGGACCATTGTGTGCAATTACGATGGTGTGTTCAAGCACACCACATCCATTGGCGAAAATACGTTTGTCGGCTCCAACTCCGTGCTGGTGGCTCCTGTGGACATAGGAGATACCGCCCTGATCGCCGCTGGCAGCACCATTACGGAGAATGTGCCCCCAGATGCGCTGGCTCTGGCGCGCGCGCGCCAGACCACCAAGCCCGGGCGCGGCAAACTGTTCAAAGATACCCTGAAGGCAAAAAAGGAAAACGGCTGATGTGTGGAATATGCGGCGTTGTCGGGTTACGCCATGCAACCCCCATTGTGCTCGAGGGCCTGCGCCGACTGGAGTATCGTGGGTATGATTCCGCAGGCATTGCCACACTGGTTGATGGGCGCGTAGAGCGCCGCCGTGCGGCGGGCAAGCTGGATAACCTGGCCAGCCTGCTGGAGCGTGACCCCCTGCCGGGCAAAACAGGCATAGGCCATACCCGCTGGGCAACCCATGGTGCGCCCACCACCTGCAATGCCCACCCCCATGGCACCGCGCGTGTGGCCATTGTGCATAACGGTATTATTGAAAATTTCGAGGCCCTGCGCCAGGAGCTTGAAGGTGCCGGTCAGGTTTTTGAAACCGAAACCGACAGCGAAACCATAGCCCTTCTGGTGGACTACTACCTGCAACAGGGCCTGCCCCCCAGGGATGCCGCCCTTAAGGCGCTCAAACGCCTGGATGGCGCTTACGCCATTGCCATGATCTTTGCGGGCCATGAAGGACTGATGATCGGGGCCTGCAACAACGCCCCCCTGGCCGTGGGCTTTGGCGATGACGAGTTGTTCCTTGGCTCGGACTCCCTCGCACTCGCCCCCCTGACGCGCCGCATCACCTACATGGAAAACGGCGACTGCGTTGTGATTACCCCCCAGGGGGCGGACTTCATGACTTTTGATGGCGCCCCCCTTGAACGCCCAATGCAGATTACCGCCCTGACCGCAGGCTCCATTGGCAAGGATGGCTACCGCCATTACATGGAAAAGGAACTGCACGAACACCCGCTGGTTATCGGGCAGACCCTCCAACGCATGATTGACCCGGCCACGCGCAAGGTCGTGCTGCCAGACCTGCCCTTTGACCTTGCCACAGTGCCCCGTGCGGTTGTTACCGCCTGTGGTTCGGCCTTTTACGCGGGCATGGTCGGGCGTTACTGGCTGGAGGAAATTGCACGCCTTCCAGTCGATATCGACGTTGCCAGCGAGATGCGCTACCGCAATCCGCCACTCAGCGCGGGCTCGCTGGGCCTGCTGATCTCCCAGTCGGGAGAGACGGCGGATACGCTGGCGGCCCTGCGCAGTCTGCGCGAAAAGGCCGTACACATCCTGTCCGTTCTCAACGTGGAACACAGCACCATGGCGCGTGAAAGCGATGTGCTGCTGGGAACTGTGGCCGGGCCGGAAATTTCGGTGGCGTCCACAAAAGCCTTTACCGCGCAGTTGACCGTGCTGGCCTGCCTGACCATTGCCACCGCACGCGCCCGTGGCATGCTTGACCCGCTGGGAGAAGAGGAACTGGTGGCCGCTCTCATGGACCTGCCCAGCCGTGCGGCCGAAGTGTTCAACCAGGGGGACGCTATTCGGCGGATGGCCGCCGTTGTGGCCGAAGCACGCGACGTCCTGTACCTTGGCCGGGGCAGCATGTTCCCCGTGGCCATGGAAGGCGCGCTCAAGCTGAAGGAAATTTCCTACATCCATGCCGAAGCCTACGCCGCGGGGGAAATGAAGCATGGCCCCATCTCCCTGATCGACCGGACCGTGCCAATTGTCGCCAGCGTGCCCTCAACGCCCCTGTTCGACAAAACCCTGTCCAACCTGCAGGAAGCGAAGGCCCGTGGCGGTCGCCTGCTGGTCTTTACCGATACGCAGGGCGCGGACCGGGTTTCGGCCATTGCGGAGCAGATTGTGGTGCTCCCGCGTGTGCATGACTTTGTCGCCCCGATCCTGCAGACCATTCCTGTGCAGATGCTGGCTTACGAAGTGGCCGTGCTCAAAGGGACCGATGTTGACCAGCCCCGCAATCTGGCAAAATCCGTAACGGTGGAATAACTGCCGGGCAAAGGCTGGTCGCTCCCCATGGATGCCAGCCTTTGCCCCTGCACGGTCAGGGGATCTGCCTTGGGGTCTCGTCCAGCCGCATGACAATATGCCCCATTTTGGGGTGTTCAATTTCCAGCCTGACAACGGACATGCCGATGTTGGGAATATCCTCAAACCAGATCCGTCCCAATTGCGGCTGCCTGAGCTTGCTGAACTGGCTGTCCGCCTTGAAGCCCCGGACCTGTTGCATGACAAAATTGCAGGTCCAGGCCTGTGTGCCCCACGCCCTGGATGCACCCGAGGGCGGGCGCTCGGTTCCTGTATTGCGCATGTTCAATGTGCTGAGCCGCAATCCGTCAAAAAATTTCTGGGTTGCCTCCTCACAGTGCTGCGTGGTTTGCAACTGGTGCACCAGCCCCACCAGAATGGCCACCACATCCTGCGCCCCGGCCCGTTCCTCCGGGGTGACGACCTCGCGGTTGTCCAAAGGGGGGTCCTGCACGGTAATCTGGGGCACGCCCCCTTGATAAACCATGTGCAGATGGCTTTGCTCGTGGTTGTAGGAGCCTGCGCTGTCATACTGTGCGGGCTCGATCCGCCCGTTGGCCAGGAACAGGCCTGAGCCTTGCATGCGCATGTCCGTTTGCACAAACAGCCCCAGCAGGCCCGCGGTCCGAACCTGGGCAATACCACTATAGGCGTTACTGCCCAGCCTGTAGGAGACATCCGCGGTCAGCACGTGCAGGCCATGCATGTTGATGAAATAGCGCGCCGATGTCTGGACAACCCCACCCTGAAGCGTGGCCTGCTGGGCCGTGGCCTGCTGGGCCGTGGCGCAAAACGCGACAGGCAGCAACCCGACCCGCACACCCAGGGCAATAGCCCGTGTGGCCCGATGGCACATTTTTTTCTGGTTCGACATTCCTGCCAGCACACCGGCAAAATGCATTGTCTGTTCCTGTTCGCCTGCGGTCAAAACATCTAGCCCGCGCGATAGCCAAGCCGGAAGGAAACAGCCTCTGCCAACCGCGATGCAACGGCCCCAAGGCGCGCAACACTGTACCGCCCCAACTCCGCCTGAGGCAGGCTGATCCCGATCCCCGCCAGCGCACGCCCGGAATGGTCTTTGACAACAGCGCCAAAGCACCACAGCCCGTCATGCACCTGTTCGTCATCTACCGCATAGCCACGCTCCTTGATTTCACCAATTTCGCGCACCAGCGTTGTTACCGAGCATATGCCATTGGGTGTAAGCGGCTGGGGCCACATTGTAACCGGGTGCAGGGCCAGCCACTCGCGGAACGAGGCATCGTCCATGCCCGCCAGTATGGCGTTCCCCGTAGCCGTAAATATGGCGGGCAGACGCATGCCCACCCTGAAAGACGCACCAAGCACGGTGGCGCTGTTGCGGCAGGCCACATACACAACCTCCGCCCCTTCCAGCATGGTGAGCGTGACGGTGAAGGACTCCAGATCCGAGCGAGTCTCCAGCACATGATAGAACTCGGTCACCAGGTCGCGCTTTTCCGTGACATCCCCCGCCCAGTCGAGCAGACGTGTACCCAGCCGATAGCCCTGCGTTACCGTTTTTTCCAGCAGCCCCAGCTCTTGCATGACCGCCAGCAACCCGTGCGCCGTACTGCGCGGTAAATCCAGCTGTCTGGCCACATCCGCCGCTAGGGGAGGTTTGGTGGCTTCCTTGACCATATCAAGAATCCGAACGGCCCGGCGAAGAGCGGGAACCGTATCCTGCGATTTGGACATATTATTCTTATTTTCCATGTTGACAGGAGGGGCTCATATCTTCATATTCCACATACGGGATCGAGTTCAACATAATGAACAAGAAAAATCAGGACACGATCTTGCCGCGCACAAGATGTGGTGGAAGTCTGGCACAAGAACCCAAAACAGGGCAGCAGGCTTCCACCCACTATTCGCAGACTTCATAACATCTCGCTCCTTTCCTTGCGGTGCGCTACACAGGATGTCTTTCCTGCCACAAAAGCAGCAAGAGGGCAGCACCTTGGCAACACGCATTGACGATTTTACCTTACCCGCACTGGATGGCACCAGCATTGACCTGAGTGCGTATAAGGGCCAGCCAATCCTGATTGTGAACACTGCCTCCAAATGTGGGTTTACCCCACAATACGAGGGCCTGCAGGCCCTGTGGACACAGTTCCACAAGGCGGGGCTGGTTATTATTGGCGTTCCCAGCAATGATTTTGGCCACCAGGAACCCGGCACATCCACCGATATCGCCACATTCTGCCAAAAAAACTATGGCGTTACCTTTCCCATGGCCGCGCGCAGCGTGGTCAAAGGCCAGGACGCCATACCGCTCTTCAAGTGGCTGGATGGGGAACTGGGTTTTCTGGCCCGGCCACGGTGGAATTTCTTCAAATACCTGATCGGGCGCAATGGCCAGCCAGTCGCATGGTTTTCCTGCCTGACTCCCCCCACATCCGCCCGCGTGCGTAACGCGGTGGAGCGGGCATTGCTCCCGGCCTGAGTAGCCACCCACTCCCGCACGAACAAAAAAGGCGGCAACCTGCCCCCTCCGTAACTGAGGGGAAGCAGGTGCCGCCTTTATTTGTTTTTACCGTGTGACCAGTTTGCCATCACGCAAGGTTACAACCCGGTCCATGCGTGGCAGAAGTTCTTCATTATGGGTCGCAACCAGTGCGGCCAGCCCCCGCTTGCGCACAGCCTCCAGCAATTCGGCAAACACCGCATCGGCCGTATGCACGTCAAGGTTGCCCGTAGGCTCATCCGCCAGCAGAAGGGACGGGGTATTGGCCAATGCGCGGGCAATGGCCACACGCTGCTGCTCCCCGCCCGAAAGCTTACCCGGCAGATGGTTGACCCTGTGGGCAAGGCCGAACATGTCCAACAGGCGCTCGGCCTCCAGCCGGGCCGCCCGCTTGGACACACCGGCTATCATCTGTGGCAGAACAACATTTTCCCGCGCGGTGAACTCACCCAGCAGGTGATGAAACTGGTACACAAAGCCAATTTCATCCCGCCGTAGGGCCGTGCGCCCGGCATCGGCCAGATGCCTGGTCGATTGCCCACCAATAATAATATCGCCGGCATCTGGCGTGTCCAACAGGCCAGCCAGATGCAGCAATGTGGACTTACCCGTGCCAGATGGCGCGACCAGGGCTACAATTTCCCCCGCATGCAGGGCAAAATCCGCGCCCTGCAAAATGGGCAGCACGTCATGCTCGCCACTGCGATAGGTTTTTTCAACGCCTTCAAGGCGTAACACCACAGTCTCATTCATGACGGAGCGCCTCAACCGGGTCTGTTCTGGCGGCACGCCACGCCGGATACAATGTTGCCAGAAGCGAAAGCAGGAGCGCCATGCCGATGACTTCCCCAACCTGGCCCCATTCCAGTTTGGCAGGCAGATGCTCAAGGTAATACACCTCCGGGTTGAACAGGTTCGTACCCGTAAGGCTTTGCAGCAATTGCCGAATACGCTCGATATTCATGCAGAACACAATGCCAAGGGCCGTACCCGCCACCGTGCCTGTAACCCCCACCGAGGCCCCGCACATGAGAAAAATGCGCATAATGGCGCCACGGCTGGCCCCAATGGTGCGCAACACGGCAATATCGGCCGTTTTGTCCTTGACCATCATGATAAGGGAGGAAATCACATTGAACGCCGCCACAACAATAATCAGGGTCAGGATAAGGAACATGACGTTCTGCTCCACCTGAACAGCCCCGAACAGGGCATTGTTGGCGGTTGTCCAGTCCAGCACCCGCAGGCCGGGGTCATCCACCGCCCTGACAATGGCCAAAGTCACCGGGCGCACATGCTCGGCATCCTTTGTGGCCACCTGAATTTGCGTCACCTTGCCCGGCATTTGAAAATAGACCTGGGCTGCGTGCATGGGCAGGAACACAACGCTGGAATTATAGTCGTTCACGCCTGCATCAAAAATGGCGCTCACATGGTACGAGCGCACACGCGGCACCGTGCCAAAAGCGGTTGCTGCTCCCTCGGGAGACACCAGCGTCAGGCGCGAACCAATGGACAGCCCTGCCCGCTCGGCCATGGTCACGCCCACAACAATGGCGTCATCCCCCTGACCGAACTTGTCCAGCGAACCCGCCACAAGGGAGGAACTCACGGCCTTGAGGTCCTGCAACCCCTGAGCCGTAATGCCATGCACCATGCCACCCGCACTATACTCGCCCGCGCTCAGCAGCACCTGCCCTTCTATGATCGGCGTGGCACTCAGCACGTCAGGAACCATGCGGACTTCCTGCGCCACATCCTCATACTGCGAGATGGTGCGGCCCGCGCCATAAATGGTCAGGTCCCCGTTCAGGCCCAGAATACGACCCATGAGGTCGGCCTGAAAACCGTTCATCACCGCCATGACAATAATCAGCGTGGCAACGCCCAGGGCAATGCCCACAAGGGAAAATATGGCGATGATGGAAACAAACCGTTCCCCGCGCCGCGCGCGAAGATAACGGCCAGCTACCGCACGCTCGAAGGGACCGAACATCGTGATCAGCCTGCCAGAACCAGGGTCAGCGCTTCGTCCACGCTCAGTTCCTGCCGTTCACCCGTTGCACGGCGCTTGAGTTCCACCCGGCCTTCCTTCGCACTGCGGGGGCCAACAACAATCTGCCACGGGTGGCCCATCAGGTCCGCATCGGCAAATTTTACCCCAGCCCGCTCGGGGCGGTCATCATACAAGAACGCTTCGGGGGCTTTGGCGTAGATCTGCTCGCAAACCGCATCGCACAGCGTATCTCCCGATTTCAGGTTCAGGATGCCCGCGCGGAAAGGAGCTACGGAATCGGGCCAGATAATGCCGTTTTCATCATGGCAGGCCTCGATAATGGCCCCCGCAAGGCGGGATACACCAATACCGTAGGACCCCATTTCGGGGAAGAACTGCGCGCCATCGGCACCGCTTACGCTCACATCCATGGACTGCGTGTATTTGGTGCCAAAATAGAAGATATGCCCGACTTCCACCCCGCGCCCTTCCCGCTTGCGGTCGTCTGGCACGGCCTCCCACGCGGCTGTATCGTGCATTTCGTCCGTGGCGGCGTAGGGGGTGGTCACACGGTTGAAAAACGCTTCGAGCGCTTCGGGGCTATTGGTGTCTACCGGTTCGTCCAGCCAGTCCTGGTCTTCCAGTGCGGCGTCATAGAACACCCCGCTCTCCCCCGTTGGGGCCAGAATAAGGAATTCGTGGCTGAGTTCGCCACCAATCGGCCCCGTATCGGCCCGCATGGGCACCGCGCGCACACCAAGGCGCTGGAAGGTGCGCAGGTAAGCCAGCATCATGCGCCGGTAGGTTGCAACAGCCGATGCGTAGTCCACATCAAAGCTGTAAGCGTCCTTCATCAGAAATTCGCGGCCGCGCATCACGCCAAAGCGGGGGCGCATCTCGTCGCGGAATTTCCACTGGATATGGTACAGAACCTGCGGCAGGTCCTTGTAGGATTTGACCGTCTGACCAAACAGGTCGGTTATCATTTCCTCATTGGTTGGCCCATACAGCAGTTCACGCTTGTGGCGGTCCTGAATACGCAGCATTTCCGGGCCGTAGGCATCATACCGGCCTGAACGGCGCCATAGATCGGCGGACTGCAAGGTTGGCATCAGCACTTCCTGCGCATCCACCCGGTCCTGCTCCTCACGCACGATCTGGCTGATGTTGCGCAGCACTTTAAGCCCGGCTGGCAGCCATGCGTAGATGCCCGAAGCCGTCTGACGGATCAGGCCCGCGCGGAGCATGAGCCTGTGAGAGACGATCTGCGCCTCTGCCGGATTTTCCTTGAGAGTGGGTAGAAAGCTGCGCGAAAGACGCATGAACATTCAGCCTTGTATAAGGGCGGGCCTCCGGCAAAAAAGAGGCAGCCTGTGTTGTCTGTCATCAAGCTGTAAAACAGCCCTGAACAAAAGAAAACCCGGCGGAACCGGGCTCTCTTGCTTTCTGGCGTCTGTTGGGCCGCTTACACGCGCAACACGTGTACATCCACCAGCGGACGTTTTTGCAGCTTGCGCCCCAGGGCGCGGCGCAGGGCTGTCTTGGCGGCCTCACGGAAGGCGCTGTCCTCGTTGCGCAATTCGTCGGGAATAACGTCCAGCGCGTTGGCGAATTCCTCGCGCACACGCACGCTTTCCAGGTCATCGGGATCAAGCAGGCCGGGAGCGCTGACCTTGGGATCACCAATCACAAAGCCTTCGTCATCCACGGCAAAGCTGCCAATGACAATGCCGTTGAACAGCATTTTACGCCGAGCCGCCAGTACGCCACCGTTCATGGGCAGCAGGCGGTTGCCATCCAGCGCCAGACGGCCGGTGGGAGCCGTATCCACCACTTCCAGCTTGCCGGGGGAAAGGCGCAGAATATCGCCATCCTCAAGCAGAATGGGGGCAATGCCCATTTCCTGCGCCAGGGCGGCCTGCGCGGTCAGGTGCCGCCATTCGCCATGGACGGGCACAACATGCTGGGGCTTGAGCAGTTCGTACATCTTCTGCACATCCCCACCCGTGGCATGGCCGGAAACATGCACGAAGTGTTCGCGGTCGGTAATGACCTTAACACCACGTTTTGCCAGGTTATCCTGCACTGCCATGATCGCCCGTTCATTCCCCGGGATCATACGGCTGGAATAAATGACCGTATCCCCCTCCCCGAGGGAAATATTGGGATGCACATCCATGGAAATGCGCGACAGGGCCGAACGCGGCTCGCCCTGGCTGCCCGTGATAATCATGAGCAGCTGGTCATCGGGCACATCGTTCACGTCCTGCTCGCTCAAAAACGGCATGACACCAGACAGGTAACCGCACTCACGCGCAGCCGTGTCCAGGTTGCGCAGTGAGCGCCCGACCAGCACAACCGTACGGCCCGCCGCCTGCGCGGCCATGGCAATGGTTTCCACCCGCGCCACGTTGGAGGCAAAGCAGGTGACCGCAATGCGGCCCTTAAGGCTTGCCACCAGTTCCGTCATGCTCACACGCACTTCGGATTCGGAGCGTGATGGCCCGGGCTTCATCACGTTCGTGCTGTCGCATACCAATGCGAGCACGCCTTCCTTGCCAATTTCGGCCAGGCGGTTCAGGTCCGTTGCAGGGCCCACCAGCGGTTCGGGGTCAAACTTCCAGTCCCCCGTATGCACCACAACGCCCGAAGGCGTGCGCAGCACCATGGACTGGGCTTCGGGCACGGAATGTGTGACCGGCACGAATTCAATGTCAAACGGCCCCACGTCAAAGCGCGCACCGGGCATGACTACGCGGATCGGCACATCCATCAGGCGGGCTTCAGCCAGCTTGCGGCGCAGCACGGCACTTGCAAACGGGGTCACGTAAATGGGGCATTGCAGCATGGGCCATACATGGGCCACGGCGCCAATATGGTCTTCATGGGCATGGGTAATGACCAGCCCTGCCAGCTTGTTCCTGCGTTCGACAATAAAGGCCGGGTCTGGCACCAGAATTTCCGCTTCTGGCGTGTCATTCCCGCTAAACCCAATACCGCAATCAATAGCCAGCCATGTATCGCCCTGGCGATACAGGTTGAGGTTCATGCCGATCTCACCCGTTCCGCCCAAGGGCAGAAAGGCCAGATCGCCGTTATGTTCAGTCATATTATCCGATTATCCTTCAGTCAAAAAATCTCGTTCTACTGTCAGTTTCGGCAGGGGGTTCCTCCCCGCCAGCAAGCGCAACCCATTGAGGGTCAGCATTGAATCCACATGGTCAAAGACCGTTGTCCCTTCCGAGAAGAGCGGAGCCAGACCGCCTGTTGCAAGCACCTTCATGGAAGGCCCCACTTCACGGCGAATCCTCTCGACAATCCCCTCGATCAACCCGACATACCCCCAGAACACGCCTGAACGCATAGCTGCAACCGTATTCCGCCCAATGGCGGACTCCCCCACAGGGCGACCAATACCAATACGCGGAAGCCTTGCCGCAGCCTGGTGCAATGCCTCGACCGACAGATTGATGCCGGGCGCAATAACACCGCCACAATAGCTTCCTTCCTGATCCACCACATCAAACGTGGTGGCTGTTCCAAAATCAATCACCGTCAGCGGGCCGCCATAGGTGTAGTGGGCGGCAAGCCCGTTGAGCAGACGGTCCACCCCGACTTCGTCAGGATTATCCATCTTGATGGCGAACCCCCAGTCCAGCCGGGCGGAGGCCAGCAGGGGCTCCACCGCAAACCACTGGCGGCACAGCGTGCGCAAATGGTAAAGTGCCGCAGGCACCACCGTGCCAATAACCGCCCCTTCAACATCATCCGGTGTCAGGCCCTGCGTTTTGAGCAGCGCTTGCAACCAGACACCATATTCATCAGACGTGCGTTGGGGCTGCATGGTAATCCGCCATACACCACGCCACTTCTCGCCGTCGTGCACTGCAAACACAACATTGGTATTCCCTGCGTCAATGACAAGTAGCACTCCTACGCGCCCTTTTCCATAAGCAGAATATCCCCTGTTGCGATTGTCTTCATCCCGCCTTCCGTGTCCAGCAGCAGGCGTCCATCTTCCGCCAAGCCTGCAAAGAGCCCTTTCTCATAAGTAGTCCCGCCCTGAACGACAAGGGGGGTACCCAAAGGATGCGCTTTTTCCAGCCATGCGGTGCGAACGGCAGCAAACCCTTTTTGCCGCCACTGCGCATGCCACCATGCCAGCCCGTCCAGCACATGCCGGGCCACGATTGCCACATCCGGCACCGCACCGCATTGCGCCAGACAGGCAACCTGCCGCTCCAGCACATTCTGGTCCGGGGCCGATGCAAGGTTCGCACCCATGCCGATCAGGACATGCTCCCCTTCCCGCTCGATCAGGATGCCTGCCATTTTCCGCCCATCCAGCAGAATATCATTTGGCCATTTGATCATAAGGTGGCCAAGAGCGGCAGGAACCGCACGCAACAGACCATCATAAAACCCGAGTGAGGCAACAAAAGGCCAGCCCCCCAAGACGTCCGGCCCGGCCTGCGCCGCATCGAGCACAGCACTCAGCGCAAGGCCCTGCCCACCGTCCAGCCAGTTACGCCCCCGGCTGCCGCGGCCCCTGGTCTGGTTGCGGGCCAGAACGGCCATGCCCGCAACAGCACTGCCCGAACGGCAGGCGTTCAGGCAGTAATCGGAGGTAGATGGCAGCTCATCAAAACAGGAAAGCCGCCAGAAATCGTTTTGCCCGCTCATCCAGCCAGGGCAAGGGCCGCCTGATGCGCGACCGACATGAGTGGCCCAAGCACAATGGCGAACACAACTGTTGCAATACCCATCCCGCCCGAAACAAATACAAGGCTGGGAGCCGGATGGTCCAGCGCATGGGCTGGTGCATCAAAATACATAACTTTTACAACCCGCAGATAATAATAGGCCCCCACAACGCTGGACAATGCGCCAATGCAGACCAGAACGTAAAGACCGGATTGCCATGCCGCTGCAAAAACCATGAATTTGCCAAAAAAACCGGCAAGCGGGGGAGCGCCGACCATGCTGAACATGAAAATGGCGAGAGCGAGCGCCATACCCGGATCGGAACGACCCAGCCCAGCCAGGTCCGCGATGGAATTGACCTCACGCCCATTGCGCCGCATGGCGGTAATACCGGCAAAAACGCCCGCGTTCATCACAAAATAGGCGGCAAGGTAAATAAGCGTGGCCTGTGTGCCCGCCGTGGAGGCCGCGGCCAGCCCCATCATGGCATAACCCATGTGGCCAATGGAGGAATAGGCCATAAGCCGCTTGATGTTGGTCTGCGGAATGGCTGCAAAAGCCCCATACACCATGGACAACACGGATACGGTTTCGATCAAAATCTGCCAGCGGGGAGCAATGGAGCCAAACGGCCCTGCCATAACACGCAGGAACAGGGCAAAAGCCGCAAATTTGGGTGCTCCAGCCATGTAAGCCGTAACCGGCGTTGGCGCACCTTGGTACACATCGGGCGTCCACATATGAAACGGTACTGCGGAAAGCTTGAAGCACAGCCCCACCACAATAAAGACGAGCCCCACCACCAAACCCATGGGCGGCATGGCGGTCGCCCGGACCGCGTCAACCAGTCCGGTATATTCCAAGGTGCCCGCGTACCCATATACCAGCGAAATTCCGTAAAGCAGCAGGCCGGACGCCAGAGAACCAAGGATAAAATACTTCATCCCTGCCTCGGAGGAGAAAACATTCTCCCGCTCCACGGCGCACAGAATGTAGATGGAGAGCGAGGACAGCTCCAACCCGACAAACAGCGTCATCAAATTGGCCGAGGACGCCATGAGCATGGCCCCCAGCGTGGAAAACAGCATGAGCACCGGTGTTTCAAACGGCAAGGTCTGGCGCTCGGGGGTACGATAGCTCACGCACAGGGCCACCGCCACAAAACCGCCCGCCAGAATAAGTTCCTTCATGAACCGGGCAAAACCGTCATTTACGAATGTCCCGGCATATCCCGCCCCTGAGGAGGAAAACACGACCAGAAAACCACACACCAAAAACGCGGCAAGGCTGAGTATGGCGGCGGGGAAAAACCCTTCCCCCTTCCGCTGGAGCACACCGGCCACCAGAATGATGATACCCGATACAGCAAGAAAAATTTCGGGCAGGGCTACGGTCCAGTTGAACACTGTCACACTCATCGCTGCGCACTCCGCAGAGGATAGGAAGAGAACAAGGTCGGAATGGCGTTGGTCATGACTGGATCACCCGCACAGCGCTACGGTCAGCAGCACCACAAGTCCTGCCAGCATGGTAAAGGCGTAAATGGCGATAGAACCTGTCTGAAGCCTGACAGCCTGCAACGCACCATCTCGCGTGGCCCGCACGATATCCAGCGGCAGGCCTTCAACAACACCTTCATCCCCACCTTTCCACAGCACACGTGCAAGAGCTGCGTACGGGCGCACGAAAATCCGGTCATACAGTTCGTCAAAATACCATTTGTTGAGCAAGAACCGATAGAGAGGACCAAAGCTGCGGGCCAGTGCGGCAGGCACCTGCGGCGCGCTCACATACAGCACAAAAGCCAGCGCAATACCGCAAAGCCCGGCAAGGCTGGGCAGCAGGGCTATCATGGAGGGCACATGCTCGAACGTTTCCATGATGTGGTTGGCTGGAGCATTGACAATGGCCCCGTTCCAGAACGCACCCTGGTGTGCCCCAATATAGAAAGGCGCCAGCACCACACCCGCCACAACCGCCCCGATGGACAGGACCAGCAAGGGTATGGTCATGACGGCCGGACTTTCATGTGCACCTTCTCGAGCATGGTCATCATGGGGTTTGCCATGGAAGACCAGGAACAGAAGCCGCCAGCTGTAAAACGCGGTCAGGAACGCTGTAATACTGCCCATGGCCCAGGCGTAATGACTGTAGGACGCATCGGACGCCCAGAGCGCATTGAGAATGGCATCCTTGGACCAGTATCCGGCAAAGGGATAAACCCCGGCCAGGGCCAGACTGCCCAGCCACATGACCACATAGGTAACGGGCAGCTTTTTCCACAAGCCCCCCATGCGGAACATGTTCTGCTCATCATGCATGGCATGAATGACCGAGCCTGCGGCAAGGAACAGAAGAGCCTTGAAAAAGGCATGCGTGGTCAAATGGAACACCGCCGCCTGATACGCCCCCACCCCAACGGCTGCGAACATATAGCCAAGCTGCGAGCAGGTGGAATAGGCGATGGTCCGTTTGATATCGGGCTGCACCATGCCAACGGTTGCGGCAAAAAAGCAGGTGGTCGCACCGATCAGGATCACAAAGGTGCGCGTGCCCGGAGCAAACTCCAGCAGGGGCGACATGCGCGCCATAAGGAACACGCCAGCCGTGACCATGGTTGCCGCATGGATAAGGGCGGATACGGGCGTTGGGCCTTCCATGGCGTCGGGCAGCCACGTGTGCAGGAACAGCTGGGCCGACTTGCCCATGGCCCCCACAAACAGCAAGAAGCAGATGACCTCCAGCATGCGGAAGGACACACCACACACGCTATACGGCGCATTGAGCACATCAGGCACGGCGGCGAAAATGGCGTCGTACTGCACGGAATGGAACAGAACGTAGATCAGCCCGATGCCCACAATAAAGAACAGGTCGGCCACGCGGTTGACCACAAAGGCCTTTATGGCCGCAGCTGTGGCCGCCGGGCGGTCATACCAGTAGCCAATCAGCAGGTAACTGGCCAGCCCCACCCCTTCCCAGCCAAAGAAGAGCTGGATCAGGTCGTTGGAGGACACCAGCATGAGCATGGCGAAGGTGAACAGCGAGAGATAGGAGAAAAACCGATACGTCGGCATGCTCTCGTGGCTCATGTAGCCAATGCTGTAGCAATGGACGAGCAGGGAGACCGTAAGAACCATGGCCACCATGGTCACGGAGAGCGTGTCAAACCGCAGGGTCCATGTGGCGTCAAAGCCACCGGCATGCACCCACTGCGCCAGTGGCGCGGTTGCGTGCGGAAAACCGCCCATCCAGGCATCGCACAGCGCGCCAACACTGCACAGGGTCGCCACGGCCATGCAGGCAATGGTGACAACCTTGGCAAGCGTGTCGCCCATGAACCGGCCACCAAGGCCCGCCACGATCGCCCCTGCCATGGGTGTCAGCACGGCAACGGAAAACAGGTTGAGTTCTGTTTGCATAACGCTGCTCATCCCTTCATCATCGTCACGTCTTCGACCTGGATGGAGCCGCGGTTACGGAAGTAGACCGTAACAATAGCCAGGCCAATGGCGGCTTCGGCTGCGGCAATGGTCAGCACGAACAGCACCATGACCTGCCCCGACAGGTCCCCGTGAGCCGAGGAAAACGCCACCAGATTAAGGTTGGCGGAAAGCAGGATCAGCTCCATGGACATGAGCAGAACAATAATGTTCTTGCGGTTCAGAAAAATACCAAACACCCCCAGAACCAGAAGTGCGGCGCTGACAAACAGGTAAGGTCCAAGCCCTACAGATGCGATTGCCGGGTTCATGCGCCTTTTTCCTCCGTTTCCGTCTTGTCCGGCTCGCCCGCACCATAGGAGCCGGGAACCGCAATTTCGTAATAGGAGCCTTTGGGCCGCAGGAAACCACCGTGCTCAAACACGTTTTCGCCAAGTGGCAGATTGACTAGCTCCAGCGTTTCTTCACGTGTGCGTGCATGCTGGCGACCAATGTTCTGGCGGCGGCCTGTTGGCGTGCCACGCAGGGTCAGCACGATGGCGCCGATCATGGCGACCAGCAGAACCAGCCCGCACGCCTGAAACAGCAGCACATAGTGCGTGTAAATGACCGTGCCCAGGGCGGCGGTGTTGGTCAGCCCCGGATCCACCGCCAGAGGAGCCACCACACCCGCGGGCGCCATGCGCCAGTTGCTGAAGGCCATGACCAGTTCGCCCAGCAGCACGCCACCAATGCACAGCCCAAGTGGTGCGTAACGCTGGAACCCTTCGCGCAGGCGGGTGAAATCTATATCCAGCATCATCACCACGAACAGGAAGAGAACCGCCACCGCCCCCACGTAGACAATGACCAGCAGCATGGCCAGAAACTCGGCTCCCGCGACCAGAAACAGCCCAGCCGCGTTGAAAAAGCCCAGTATCAGGAACAAAACCGCATGAACCGGGTTGCGTGCGCTAATGACCATGGAGGCCGAAAGCAGCAATACCGCCGCAAAAACGTAAAAAACGAGCTGTGCCATCATTGGCCAACCTCCTGCCCTAGCGTGGTCTGCATCTGCTCAGCGATACGGCGCATCAAGTTCCAGCCTCCGTGCGAGCAGGGATTCCCAACGGTCCCCGTTCGCCAGCAGCTTGTTCTTGTCGTACATGAGCTCTTCACGGGTTTCCGTGGCAAATTCGTAGTTCGGACCTTCAACAATCGCATCCACCGGGCAGGCTTCCTCGCACAGGCCACAGTAGATGCATTTTGTCATGTCAATGTCGTAGCGCGTGGTGCGGCGCGAACCATCGTCCCGCTCTTCGGCTTCGATAGTAATGGCCTCGGCGGGGCATGCCGCCTCGCACAATTTGCATGCAATACAGCGCTCCTCCCCATTGGGGTAGCGCCGCAGGGCGTGCTCACCCCGAAAACGGTGGGACAATGGCCCTTTTTCGTACGGGTAGTTCAGTGTAACCTTGGGCTGGAACATCATACGGAATGTGGAAACCATGCCCGCGGCCAGCTCCTTGAGCAGGAAAGACCGCAATGTGGTGCCAAGAGCGCTCATGAATTCACCCCTCCCATATGAGGCAGCAGACCTGTCGCCATTAGAAAACCCGCCGTACCAATCATCCACAGGAGCGAGAAGGGCAGAAACACCTTCCATCCCAACCGCATCAGCTGGTCATAGCGGTAGCGCGGGAACGTTGCGCGCACCCAGATAAAGACAAACAGGCAGAACAGGATTTTAAAAATCAGCCAGAGCGGGCCAGGTATCCATGTCAGTGGCGCAATGCCCAACGGGGGCAGCCACCCACCAAGGAACAGAATACTGACCATGGAGGACATAAGGATCATGTTCGCGTATTCGCCCAGAAAGAACAGGCCGAAGGCGAGCGATGAATATTCCACAAAAAAGCCCGCCACAAGTTCACTCTCCCCTTCGGGAAGGTCAAATGGCGCGCGGTTTGTTTCCGCCAGGGCGGAGATGAAAAACACGATGAATATCGGGAACATGGGCACACAGAACCACACATGACTCTGCGCCAGAACAATGTCGTTCAGGTTCAGGCTGCCCACGGCCAGCAGGACGGACACAATGACAAGCCCGATGGACACCTCGTAGGAGACCATCTGCGCCGCCGAGCGCAAGCCACCCAAAAACGCATAGCGCGAATTGGAGGCCCACCCGGCAATAAGCATGCCGTAAACTCCAAGGGAGGAAATGGCGAGCAGATACAAAATGCCAACATTGATGTTGGCAACCGCCAGACCATTGCCTGTTGGAATAACCGCCCATGCCGCCATGGCGAGCGAGAAGGTCAGAAAAGGTGCAAACAGGAACAGCGCACGGTTGGCTCCTGCGGGAATAACCGTTTCCTTCACGATCATCTTGATCGCGTCGGCAAAAGCCTGCAACAGGCCGAACAGGCCGTTTACGTTTGGTCCGCGCCGCTGCTGCATGGCGGCCATAACCTTACGCTCCATAAGCGTAAGGTAGGCAACGCCTATCAGCAACGGCACCAGCACCGCCAGCGTTTCCAGCAGCATCAGCAGGATCTGGCCCACAAGGGTTTGGTAGAAAAAATGTGCCATTGCCCTTACTCCGCCGCGACCACAGGTGCCACACCATAAACCTTTGAGCACTCAGCCATGGTCTGGCTTGCGCGGCTTATGGCGTTGGTCTGGTAATAATCCCGAATAACCGGGCGGAAAGGCGTGGTCATAAGCTCGCCTTCACGCGCGGTGGCCTCGCTGGCCAGCCCCCCTTCCGCGCCCGCCAGACGCGGCGCACCCTGGCCGGTCTGGGCAAAAACCGGGTTGACCTGCGCCATGTGCGCACGCAGTTGCTCCAGCGTGTCATACGGCAGGGTGTGGCCGAGCACTTCGGAAAAAGCCCGGATAATCCGCCAGTCTTCCCGCGCGTCTCCTGGTGGGAAAACGGCGCGGAAGGCACGCTGCACCCGCCCCGCGGTGTTGACATATGTTCCAGATTTTTCGGTATAGGCCGCCCCTGGCAGAATAATATCCGCCCGCTTTGCAGCCGCGTCCCCATGATGGCCCAGATACACAACAAAGGTTTCCGGCGGGATCCGCTCCAGTTGCACGTCATCCGCGCCCAGAAGCCACAGAATTTCCACACCGCCACGGAGCATGCTGGCGGCATCACACCCATGTGGGCCGGGCAGGAAGCCAAGGTCCAGCGCCCCCACGCGCGATGCCGCCGTGTGCAGGATGTTCAGGCCATGCCAGTCAGCACTCAGGGCGCCGCAGGTCTGGGCGAGTTCACGGCAGGCGGCGTAAATTGCCGGTGCGTCCCGCCGGGTCAGAGCCGAGTGCCCTACAATGATCATGGGCTTCTTGGCGTTTTTCAAAACCTCGGCAAACGCGTTTTTCCCGCTCAGAAGGTCCGCCAGCACATCCGGGCCGTGGCCAAGCACGTTTACGTCGTAGGTCATGTCCGCCGTTGGCGCACCGATCATGCCTATGGGAAAACCACCCCGCCCCGCATCCACAAACCGCTTGCGTATCCGCGCATTAAGCACGGGAGACTCATGGCGGGGCATGGCGCCAACCAGCAGCAGGGCATCCGCCTGATCTATTCCACTTACATCACTATTGAACAGGTAGCCCGACCGCGCGCTGGTGTCATACCAGGCGCCATCCTGCCGACAATCCAGATTGGAAGACCCAATGCCTTGCAAAAGGTCTTTAATTGCACACAGGCTTTCCGCATCACACAGATCACCGGCAATGGCCCCGACTTTGTCCCCCGGCACACCGTCAAACCGTCTGGCCAGCGCAATAAGCGCATCTTTCCAAGATACAGCGGAGAGTTTTCCATGCACCCTCACCCATGGGCGGTCCAGCCGCTTACGCTTGAGACCGTCAATGGAAAAACGGCCTTTATCAGACAGCCACTCTTCATTCACGTCATCATTCACGCGCGGGACAATCCGCATGACCTCGCCGCCACGCGCCTGAACCTGAATATTGGTGCCCAGCGCATCCATGACATCCACACTGTCCGTCTTTTTGTATTCCCATGACCGGGCATGAAAAGCGGAAGGTTTGGCCGTTAGCGCGCCAACCGGGCAGACATCAATCAGGTTGCCCGAGAGTTCGGATGTCAGGGCTTTTTCCACGTAGGTGGTGATTTCGGCATTTTCCCCGCGCGAGACCAGGCCAAGCTCGGGAGTGCCCGCCACTTCCGTGCTGAACCGCACGCACCGTGTGCACTGGATGCAACGCGTCATAACCGTTTTGACCAGCGGCCCCAGGTCCTTGTCCGTAACCGCGCGCTTGTCTTCCTTATAGCGCGAAATACCCGAACCATACCCGTATGCCTGATCCTGCAGGTCACACTCCCCGCCCTGATCGCAAATGGGGCAATCCAGCGGGTGGTTGATCAGCAGGAACTCCATAACGGCGCGACGGGCACGCCGCACCACCTCGGTGTCCGTGAAGATCTGCATGCCTTCGGAAACCGGAAAACCACAGGAGGCAACCGGTTTGGGCGCGCGCGCCACTTCCACCAGACACATGCGGCAATTCCCCGCAACGGACAGGCGCTCGTGGTAACAAAACCGTGGTATTTCCTTGCCTGCCGCCTCGCATGCCTGCAAAGCGCTGGAACCGGGAGGAACGTCTACCGGCGCGCCATCAACTATTACCCTGACCATTGCCGTTACTCCACTGCTGCCGGAACACCACCGGCGGGAACCTGCACCAGCCCAGTGCTGCCATATGCCGCTTTGTACTGGCGGATACGCTCTTCCATTTCCGGGCGAAAATGCCGTATCAGCCCCTGTATGGGCCAGGCCGCCGCATCGCCCAGCGCGCAGATCGTATGCCCCTCAACCTGGCGTGTGACCTGTTCGAGCAGATCAATTTCCTCAATATCCGCACGACCCTGAACCATGCGGTCCATCATGCGCATCATCCAGCCCGTACCTTCGCGGCATGGCGTGCATTGCCCACAGCTTTCATGCTTGAAAAACTTTGAGAACCTTGCAATCGCTTTTATAATATCGGTCGATTTGTCCATGACAATCATGCACGCGGTGCCAAGGCCCGAGCGTTCAGCCCGCAGGCTGTCGTAGTCCATCAGAACGGTTTCACATACCGATTTGGGCAATAGCGGCACTGAACAGCCACCCGGAATAACCGCCAGCAGGTTGTCCCACCCACCGCGCACGCCACCACCGTGTTTTTCTATGATTTCCTTGAGCGGCACGCCCAGTTCTTCTTCAAACACACAGGGCGTGTTGACGTGGCCGGAAATGGCCATGAGCTTGGAGCCCGCATTGTTCGGCCGCCCCAGGCCTGCAAACCACGCGGCTCCACGCCGCATAATGGTGGACGTAACCGCAATGCTTTCCACATTATTCACGGTTGTCGGGCAGCCATAAAGCCCCACTCCGGCGGGGAATGGCGGCTTCATGCGGGGCTGGCCTTTTTTGCCCTCAAGGCTTTCCAGCAAGGCGGTTTCTTCACCACAAATATAGGCGCCAGCGCCACGGTGGATCCGAAAATCAAAGTCCCATCCGCTGCCAGCTGCATTTTTTCCAAGCAGCCCTGCGGCATATGCCTCGTCAATGGCGACCTGCATATGTTCGGCCTCGCGGAAGAACTCCCCGCGAATGTAGATGTAAGACGTATGCGCACCCATCGCAAAAGATGCGATCATCGCACTTTCTATCAGCTTATGCGGTTCGTGGCGCATGACCTCCCGGTCCTTGCAGGTGCCGGGTTCGGATTCATCACCATTGATAACCAGATAATGCGGTCGCCCATCGGACTGTTTGGGCATGAATGACCATTTCAACCCGGTGGGAAAACCCGCACCACCCCGCCCGCGCAGACCGGATGCCTTCATTTCGGCAATGACGGCATCGCGGCCCCTGGCAATAATGTCCGCCGTGTTGGCCCAGTCACCCCGCGTGCGGGCTGCCTCCAGACGCCAGTCATTCTGCCCGTAAAGATTGGTGAAGATCCGGTCCTTGTCAGCCAGCATGGCCGTCTCTCCTATTTCTGATCCGCGGTGGAAGATGGCAGCAGCGTCTTGCGCCCGCCCACGGGGGCCGAAACACTGCGATTGATGGCAGGCCCCGGCTCGGGCCGACGCCCTGCCCGCAACTCGGCAATGACTGCCGCTGTGCGTTCGGCATCCATATCTTCGTAAAAATCGTCATCAACTTGCAAAATTGGTGCGTTGGCACATGCGCCAAGGCACTCCACTTCCGTCATGGTGAACAGGCCATCCGCGCTGGTTTCTCCAAAATGCTGGATACCTGTCGCTTTCTGGCAGGCCGCGACCACATCATCAGAGCCACGGAGCCAACAGGGCGTGGTGGTGCAAACCTGCAAATGGTAACGCCCGATGGGGCGCGTGTTGAACATGGTGTAAAAAGACGCCACCTCGTAGACGCGCATGGACGCCATGCCCAGGCGCTGGGCGACAACATCCATGGCAACCACGGGCACCCAGGCACTCCCTGTTACCCGCCCCATCTGCCGCTGTACAATGTACAGCAGGGGCATAACAGCGCTTGCCTTGCGTTCCTCTGGATATTTGCAGAGAACGCCTGCAATTTCCTCTTCCGATGCAGCATCGAATACAAAGCTGTCCGGCTGTGCAGCCGGGGTCCAGGCTGTGCTCATCGATCAACTTCCCCAAACACAAGATCAAGCGACCCGATAATGGCCACCATGTCGGCCAGCATGCCGCGCCGCGAAAGCTCATCTATGGCCTGCAGATGTGCAAAACCCGTCGGGCGGATTTTGCACCGGTACGGCCTGTTGCTGCCATCCGCCACCAGATAGACGCCAAACTCCCCTTTCGGGCTTTCCACTGCCGTGTAGGTCGAACCCGCGGGCACATGGTAGCCTTCGCTAAAGAGCTTGAAGTGATGAATAAGGGCCTCCATGGACCGCTTCATGTCCGCTCTGGGCGGCGGGCTGAACTTGGGGTCCTGTACCTTGATGTCCCCAGCCTGCATCTGGCTCAGGCATTGCTCAATAATCTTGACGCTTTCACGCATTTCCGCCACGCGCACCAGATAGCGATCATAGGAATCGCCCTGCCGTGTCACGGGTACGTTGAAGTCAACCTTATGGTAATTGTCATAGGGCTGGTTACGCCTGAGGTCCCATGGTACGCCGGACGCGCGCAGGCACGGGCCACTAAAGCCCCACGCAAGAGCCTGCTCGGTTGTAAAAACACCAATACCAACCGTGCGTTGTTTCCATATCCTGTTTTCTGTCAACAGTCCTTCCAGCGCATCAATCCACGCCGGGAATTCCCTGGTCCAAACCCCGATCCGGTCTTCCAGGCTGGCCGGGATGTCCCGCGCAACCCCACCGGGACGAAAATAATTGGCATGAAAGCGCGCGCCGGATGCCGCTTCGTAAAACTCCAGAAGCTTTTCGCGCTCTTCATATCCCCACAAGGCGGGAGTAACCGCGCCGCAATCCAGACCCATGGCGGTCAGATTGAGAATATGGTTTAAAATACGCGTAATTTCCGCAAACATGACACGCAGCCACTTGGCGCGTTCTGGAATGTCGATCCCCAGCAGTTTTTCCGTGGCCAGGGCAAAAGCCTGCTCCTCACACATGGGAGAGACATAATCCAGGCGGTCAAAATACGGCAGTGCTTTTTGATAGGTCTTGTATTCAATCAGCTTTTCCGTACCCCGGTGCAAAAGCCCGATATGCGGCACGGCGCGCGCAACAAGTTCCCCTTCCATTTCCAGCACCAGACGGAGCACACCATGAGCCGATGGATGCTGCGGGCCAAAATTGAGGGCGTGGGAGTCTATCTCGACAACTTTTTTTTCCACTTCCAAAGCCTGCTCTTCTGGCAAAAGGCTTTGGGGAATATCGTCTCGCAGGACAGTTTGAGCAAAAGCGAGAGATTCCGTGTTTTTCTGCTCTGTCATCAGCCGGACCTCTTCATACCCTGCCGGACCTCGTGCGCTTTTTCATCCCCTGGCAGGGTCAACATCCCTTCCCACGGAGACACAAAATCAAAATCACGAAAATCCTGCGTTAATGTCACAGGTTCTTTAACAACCTGCCTGCGCTCCACATCATAGCGCACCTCTTCGTACCCGGTGAGCGGGAAGTCCTTGCGGAGCGGATGCCCTTCAAACCCGTTATCGGTCAGAATTCTGCGCAAATCCGGCTGACCGGAGAACAGCACGCCAAACAGGTCGTAACATTCCCGCTCCCACCATGTCGCACAGGGCCAGAGATGGTGCACCGAGGGCACGGCACTATACTCATCCGTGCTGACCACAACCCGGATACGCCGGTTATAGGTCACCGACAGCAGGTTATAGACCACCTCGAACCGCTCCGCGCGGGCGGGGAAATCCACACCGCAAAGGTCCATCAACTGCTCAAACCGGTAACGCGGGTCATCACGCAAAAGGGCCAGAAACGGCAGAAGATGCGCGCGCGTTGTACGCACGACCAACTCACCCTTCTCCACCGCCGCATAGGAGACATGCGGTTCAGACGCGAGAAACGAAAAAGCCAGAGAGCACAACTGCCCTTCCAGCCGGGCCTGCCTTGGATTTACAGAAATATCAGCCACGGAGAATGGTCCCTGTCCGACGAATTTTTTTCTGGAGCAACATAATGCCGTAGATCAATGCCTCAGCCGTAGGGGGGCAACCGGGTACATACACATCCACGGGCACAATACGGTCGCAACCGCGCACAACGGAGTAGGAATAATGGTAATACCCCCCGCCATTGGCGCATGACCCCATGGAAATAACCCAGCGCGGCTCCGCCATCTGTTCATACAAACGGCGCAGAACCGGAGCCATTTTGTTGGTCAGCGTGCCCGCCACAATCATAACATCGGACTGCCGGGGCGACCCGCGGGGAATAATGCCCATACGGTCCAGGTCATAGCGGGGCATATATGCGTGGATCATTTCCACAGCACAACATGCAAGCCCGAATGACATGGGCCACAGACTACCTGTGCGTCCCCAGTTGACCAACTTGTCCAAACTGGCGACCACAAACCCCTTTTCAGCCAGAACACCCGTAATGCCACGCACCACGGCGTCCTGCTCCGGTCCGGGTGGCAGGGCCTCCCTGTTCCACATAATGGCGTTTTCGTCGTGATGTGTGGTCATGCTGGCGTCCCCTCAATCCCAATCCAGCGCGCCTTTGCGCCATTCGTACAAAAAACCGATCCCCAGCACGGCTAAAAAGCCAAGCATGGACAAAAAGCCAAACAGCCCGATCCGTCCAAGGCTGATCGCCCACGGAAACAGAAAAGCGACTTCAAGATCGAAGATAATGAAAAGAATGGCGACCAGATAAAAGCGCACGTCAAAGCGGCGCCTGGCATCATCAAAAGGGCCAAACCCGCACTCATACGCCGTGAGTTTTTCAGGGTACGGTTTTTGGTGTCCGCTCAGCAAAGCCATACCTAGCATGGCGGCCGCAATGACAACCGAAACACAACCAAAAATCAGAACCGGGGCATAATCGCCGAGAACAGACTGCATGGAAAATTCCTGCACGCATGAAAAGCTTGTAATAAGCTGTTTGATGCAGTCACCCTAGACCCGCAACATGCAGACGACCATGCACGAACGCGTATAGTTGCAGCCACTTTGTTGTGAGGGAGATTTTTCTGGCAGCAAAAAAAATGGCCTCCCCTTTTCTGGAGAAGCCAAAAACAGGGGCCACAAACCCTGCGCCACAACATAAAATGCTGGGATATGGTGGGCGATGACGGGATCGAACCGCCGACCCTCTCGGTGTAAACGAGATGCTCTACCGCTAAGCTAATCGCCCGCGCCCTATGTGTCATAAAACAAAACGGCCGACAACCTCTTTTTGAAAGAAATTGCCGGCCGCTCTGAAATAAAGTCTGAAGGCGAATTAGCTGCTGACAGCGTCCTTCAGTGCCTTGCCCGGCTTGAAGCGGACAGAGGTAGAAGCCGGAATATCAATTTCCTCGCCGGTACGGGGGTTACGGCCTTTGGCGGCCTTGCGGGTTGCGGTCACAAATGTGCCAAAGCCCACCAGACGCACTTCCTGCTTTTTGGACAGAGCTTTTTCAATCGCACCGAATACGGCGTCGACCACTTCTCCGGCCTTAGCCTTCGGCAGGTCAACGGCCTCTGCTACTGCTGAGACGAGCTCCTGCTTGTTAAGCGGCTTCTCCATCTTACGCCTTTCACTTTCTTTCAATTCATAGGAGCGACGGGCGGGTTTCGTCCGCCTCTCCGCTGCCTGAACGCACTATGAAGCCGTTTTTTCTTACGTCAACCAAGCAAACGCAAACTTCGGTCTTCTCATGCATTTTGGTTAATGCGGCAGCACGGGAACAACTGTCTGTGCGCCATTGCCGGGCACTGTTTCGGGCACATCTTCCCAATGAATCGGCGTGGGCTGGCTCACCAGGGCGCGGGCCAGAACTTCGTCCACATGCGAAACGGGCACAATTTCCAGATTCTTCTTCACGCTGTCAGGAATTTCCGCCAGGTCTTTCTCGTTTTCCTGCGGAATAAACACCGTGCGAATACCAGAACGAACAGCCGCCAGAAGCTTTTCCTTGAGCCCGCCAATGGCCAGCACCCGCCCCCTGAGCGTGATTTCACCCGTCATGGCGACATCCCGCCGGATGGGAATCCCGGTTAAAACACTTACCAGAGATGTCACCATGGCCACACCGGCCGAAGGACCATCTTTAGGAGTCGCGCCTTCAGGGACATGCACATGAAAACTGCGTTTGTCGAAGATGGTTGGCACGATTCCAAAGCTGGCCGCCCGACTCCGCACAAAGGAGAACGCAGCCGAAATGCTCTCCTTCATCACATCACCCAGCTTGCCGGTTTCCAAAATACCGCCCTTGCCAGGCACCATAACGCTCTCGATGGTCAGGATTTCGCCGCCCACCTCGGTCCAGGCCAGACCGGTGACAACGCCCACCATGTCCTCTGCCTCGGTCTCACCGTAGCGGAAGCGCTGCACACCTGCGTATTTTTCCAGGTTGCGCGCCGTTACGGAAACCTTCTTGGCCTTGCCGGTCACGATCTCCTTGACCGCCTTGCGGGCAAGCTTGGCCAGTTCGCGCTCAAGGTTACGCACCCCTGCCTCACGCGTGTAATACCGGATGACGTCGCGCAGGGCTTCCTCGTTGATCGACCACTCGCCCGGCTTGAGGTTATGCGCCTCCACCTGTTTGCCAATGAGGTGCCGCTTGGCGATCTCGACCTTCTCATCTTCCGTGTAACCGGAGAGACGGATGACCTCCATACGGTCCAGCAACGGCTGGGGCATGTCCAGGCTGTTGGCTGTTGTCACGAACATCACATCGGACAGGTCGTAATCAACCTCCAGGTAATGGTCGGCAAATGTGCCGTTCTGCTCAGGGTCCAGCACCTCCAGCAGGGCGGATGACGGGTCTCCCCGCCAGTCAGAACCCAGCTTGTCGATTTCATCGAGCAGGAAAAGCGGGTTGGACACCTTCGCCTTCTTCATGCCCTGGATGATCTTGCCCGGCATGGAGCCGATATAGGTGCGGCGATGGCGTCGGGTTTCGGCTTCATCCCGGACACCACCGCGCGACATGCGCACGTACTGCCGTCCCGTTGCCTTGGCGATGGAGCGTGCAAGGGACGTCTTGCCCACGCCCGGAGGCCCGACAAGGCACAGAATCGGCCCCTTGAGCTTTTGCGAACGGCTCTGGACCGCCAGATATTCCAGAATACGTTCCTTGACCTTTTCCAGCCCGTAGTGGTCGGCGTCCAGAACCTCTTCCGCCTCACCCAGGTCATGGCGCACCTTGGTCCGCTTTTTCCACGGGATGCTCAAAATCCAGTCGAGGTAGTTCCGCACAACGCCGGACTCGGCGGACATCATGCTCATGCCACGCAGTTTTTTCAGCTCGCTCAGAGCCTTTTCCCGCGCTTCCTTGGAGAGCTTGGTCTTGGCGATCCGCTCTTCAATTTCGGCCGTTTCGTCCTTGCCGTCCTCACCTTCGCCCAGTTCTTTCTGAATGGCCTTGAGCTGCTCGTTCAGATAGTACTCGCGCTGTGTCTTTTCCATCTGGCGTTTGACACGGTTGCGGATCTTCTTTTCCACCTGAAGCACATCAATTTCGGCTTCAATATGGCCAAAGACTTTTTCCAGCTGGCCCTGCACCGTTGGCGCTTCCAGAATTTCCTGCTTTTCGGAAATCTTGAGCGACAGGTGGCTGGTCACGGTATCGGCCAGCTTGGACAGATCATTGATCTGGTTCAGGGACACCAGAACTTCGGACGCAATTTTCTTGTTGAGCTTCATATACTGCTCAAACTGCGACACAATGGAACGGCCCAGAGCCTCGGCTTCCGGGCCTATGGCTGCCTCGGCTGGCATTTCCTCAATATCGGCCTCAAAGTGGCCATTCACCTCATGCAGCGCCTTGACCCGCACACGGCGAACACCCTCGACCAGCACCTTGACCGTGCCATCAGGCAGCTTGAGCAGTTGCAAAATGGTGGAGAGCGTACCAACCCGATAAATGTCATCTGGCGTTGGGTCGTCCTGTGCCGCGTCCTTCTGGGCTACCAGCAGAATATGCCGGTCGTCCTTTGTGACCGAGTCCAGTGCCCGCACGGATTTTTCCCGCCCGACAAACAGCGGCACAATCATGTGGGGGAACACCACAATATCGCGTAGCGGCAGAACTGCCACATGCGCGCTTTTGGGTTCGGCTGTTACCGCCGTTGCTTCAACTGCGGTAACAGGCTGTTCGGACGCGACCGGAGCCGCCTGATCGCTTTTGCGCCTGCGCCGTGGTGCCGGTTTTTCGTTATCAGCCATCGTCATGACCTCCCGATAAGGACGATCGGTGCCGGGCACCCGTCTGGCGGCATACCCCTGCACTGAAGAAGGCACTCCCATAAAGGAGATACCCTTGTGTTGCTCTTATGTTGTTATGCCCACAACCCGGAACAATAGGGCAGAGGCAAGAACAGCACGAACAGGTGACCCGCTCGTGCTGCTTACGCCAAAATTCCGACCCGCCTTAGGCAGACTGCTCTGCCGGCACGTCCTTTTTCTTGCCATAGACATAAACCGGACTGGTTTTGCCATCGGCCACATCGCGGTTGACCACAACCTCCTCGACCGTATCGAGGCCGGGCAGGTCAAACATGGTGGACATGAGAATACTCTCCAGAATGGAGCGCAACCCACGAGCCCCCGTCTTGCGCACGATCGCCCTGTCCGCAATGGCCTTGAGCGCGTCTTCCGTAAAGGACAGTTCAACGTCCTCCATCTGGAACAGGCGCTGGTACTGCTTGACCAGAGCGTTCTTGGGTTCGGTCAGGATCTTGATCAGGGCCGCCTCGTCCAGGTCACCCAGCGTTGCCAGTACCGGCAACCGCCCGATGAATTCGGGAATAAGGCCGAACTTCATCAGGTCCTCGGGTTCGACATCATGCAGGATTTCGCCCATCCGGCGGTCATCAAGCGAGCGCACATCAGCCCCAAAGCCAATGCCCGTTCCCTTGCCACGGGCCGAGATGATCTTGTCCAGACCCGCAAAAGCCCCACCACAGATAAAGAGCATGTTGGTCGTATCCACCTGCAGGAATTCCTGCTGCGGGTGCTTGCGACCACCCTGGGGGGGTACGGAGGCAACAGTGCCTTCCATGAGCTTGAGCAGTGCCTGCTGCACGCCTTCGCCGCTGACATCGCGCGTTATGGAAGGGTTGTCCGATTTTTTGGAAATCTTGTCGATTTCGTCAATATAGACAATCCCGCGCTGGGCGCGTTCCACGTTGTAGTCAGACGCCTGAAGCAGCTTGAGGATGATGTTTTCAACATCTTCCCCCACATACCCCGCTTCTGTCAGGGTTGTGGCATCGGCCATGGTGAAGGGCACATCGAGAATACGCGCCAGCGTCTGGGCCAGCAGCGTCTTGCCCGAACCCGTAGGCCCGATGAGCAGGATGTTGGACTTGGCGATTTCAACCTCACCAGCCTTGGTCACCTGCGACAGACGCTTGTAGTGGTTATGCACCGCTACGGAGAGCACCTTCTTGGCCTGCATCTGACCGATGACGTAGTCATCCAGAACCTTGCAGATTTCCTTGGGAGTAGGAACACCCTCGCGCGACTTGACCTGCATGGTCTTGTTCTCTTCACGGATGATATCCATGCAGAGTTCAACACATTCATCGCAGATAAACACGGTGGGGCCAGCAATAAGCTTGCGCACTTCATGCTGTGACTTGCCGCAGAACGAGCAATACAGCGTGTTCTTGGAATCCCCGGACTTTGCACTCATCAGCCCACTCCCCCGATCACCCCAGGCTCCACAGAACCGGGAACCAAGCCCCGGACCTTTCCTGCATGCCCGGGGACAGACAGCCCCCTTATTGTAACAGGAAGCTTAAAGTATGCCAGATTAAGGATGACTTTTATCCTTTTTACCCGCTTCCGCCGCCTTGTGATGACTGATGACTTCATCCACAATACCAAAGGACTGGGCTTCGCCTGCGGACATGTAGCTGTCACGCTCCAGCTTCTGCTCAATTTCCTCAAGTGTGCGGCCGGTATGTTCACGGTAGATTTCGTTCAGGCGCTGACGGATAATCAGTATTTCCTTGGCCTGAATTTCTATATCGCTCGCCTGCCCCTGCGCACCGCCAGAAGGCTGGTGCACCATGACCCGTGCGTTGGGCAGCGCAAACCTGCGCCCCTTTTCGCCACCGGCCAGTAGCAGGGACCCCATGGAAGCCGCCTGACCGATGCACACCGTGCTGACCGGGCTGCGGATGTATTGCATGGTGTCATAAATAGCCAGACCAGCCGACACAACGCCACCGGGGCTGTTGATGTAGAAGGAAATTTCCTTGGTCGGGTTCACACTTTCCAGATACAGAAGCTGCGCGGAGATAAGCGAAGCAACCTGATCATAGACAGGCCCGGTCAGGAAGATGATCCGTTCCTGCAAAAGGCGGGAATAGATATCAAAAGCCCGCTCGCCGCGAGAGGTCTGCTCGACCACCATCGGCACCAGTGCGTTGCTGAAAATCTCAACGGGATCACGATCCCTCATACCACTCATTCCCGTACAAAAAACTTAATCACCCCTCCCTGCCTCTGCCGTGGACAGAACCAGGGTCAGGCGTTCTGAATTCAAGATAGAGATAAAGTGGCAATATGCCACCCCAGAAACGAAAAACAGCCCCAAAAAGAATGTCCCGCCAGTTCACACTGGCGGGACAGAGCCGTTTTATCAGATATTGGCTGGGGGAATATCTGATAGCTCCTCCAGGCTCACGTCCTTGTCCGTGACCTTGGCGAGTTCAATCAGGTAATCAACAACCTTGTTTTCAAAAATCGGCCCGCGCAGGGACTCAGCGGCCTGCGGATTCTTCTGGAAGAATTCGAAGACCTCTTTTTCCTGACCGGAATAGCGCATGGCTTCGGCCCGCACCGCACGCCCCAATTCTTCGGGGCTGACGGAAATGCCGTTTTTGCGACCGATTTCAGCAAGCAGCAGACCAAGCCTTACGCGACGTTCCGCAATCTTGCGGTAGTCGGCACGCAGGGTGTCTTCGTCCTTGTCCTTGTCTTCATCGTCAAGCTGACCGGCCTTGCGGTCGGCTTCCACCCGATTCCAGATCTGCTGGAACTCGGCTTCCACCATGCCTTCGGGAGCGGGGAAATCCGCCTTGCCCGAAAGAATGTCCAGCAGGTCGCGCTTGATGCGCAGGCGGGACATCTGGTCGTATTCGCCTTCGATCTGCTTGCGCACCAGATCCTTGAGCTGCTCAAGGCTTTCAAAGCCCATGTTCTTGGCCAGATCTTCATCCACCGGGGCGTCCACAGCCTTTTTGAGCTGCTTTACCTTGATGTCAAAGGTTGCTTCCTTGCCAGCCAGTTCTTCCGCGCCGTAATCTTCGGGGAAGGTCACGGTGATGACCTTTTCCTCGCCCGACTGCATGCCTTCGATCTGTTCGGCAAAGCCTGGAATAAAGCCTTCGCCACCGATCTCGACATTCACGTCTTCAGCCGTGCCGCCATCAAAGGCAACGCCGTCCTGCTTGCCCACAAAGTCAATGGCGACAACATCGCCCTTGCCCGCGGGACGCACTTCCTCGATCACCTCGAACGTGCGACCGCGCTTGGCAATGTCTTCCAGAACCTTGTTGATGGCTTCATCAGCAACAGGGGTCTTCAGGCGGGTCAGGGCAAGGTCGGAAAGGTCCGGCACGGCAATTTCGGGCAGGATTTCGCTTTCCACCTTGAATTCCAGGTCCGTGCCGTTGTCTTCCTGGCCCGAAAGCAGATCAACCTTGGGCTGACCGGCAGGGCGCAGGCCGCGCTCTTCGAACACGGCGCGGATGGCATCGGAAATGGCCTGTTCGAGCACTTCGCCCCAGACGGCTTCACCATGGCGCTGGCGCGCCAGAGAGACAGGCACCTTGCCCGGACGGAAGCCCGGCAGGTTCAGATTGCCAGCAACTTCCTTAAGGCGCGCATCACGCTTAGCCTCAAGTTCCGCGGCCGGAACTGTAACTGTGAAACCACGCTTCAGCCCTTCAGAAAGGGTCTCGGTAACCTGCATCGGCCAGGCCTTCCTCTCGGTACAAAAAATCAGTCACCCGCAGCAATAACGCCCAAAGGCGGCGGCGGACTGCGGACGGGAGCACGAAAATTCATTGGTACGGGCGGAGGGACTTGAACCCCCACGACTTGCGTCACCAGAACCTAAATCTGGCGTGTCTACCAATTCCACCACGCCCGCGCACACTCAATATACTCGCCGTCGGCAAGATGCGTGGACTTAGCCCAAAGTGCTGGACACGGCAAGACACCGAGACGGATTTTACGCAACGCTCATCTGCCCTGCGCCTGCTCCGCCTTCTGCCGTGCCGGACCAAGGTAACGGTCCAGGTCCTCAGCCACGGGCCACGGGCCGGCCTGCCGGCCTGCCTCCCCATGCAGCCAGACGCCCGCGCAGGCGGCCTCCCACGCAGGCATGCCTGCTGCCAGCAGGGTGGCAATCACGCCCGAGAGCGTATCCCCCGAACCGGCGGTACCCAGTGCCGCGGTGGCATGGGTGTTGATCGCCAGCCGCCCGTCGGGGGCCGCGATCAGGGTTGAGGCCCCCTTGAGCACCACAACGGCGTTAATCTGCCGGGCCGCCTGCCGCACCTGCGCGGGCGGGTTGGCCCCCACGGCCCCGAACACGCGCGCGAACTCGCCCGTATGGGGCGTAATGACCGAAACCCCACGCAGGCTGTCCGGCCGCCCGGCACAGGCGGTCAAGGCCCCGGCATCGGCCAGAATACTCCGCCCCGAGTCCAGCAGCCTGGGCAGGGCCTCCCCAACCTCCGCCTCGCTCAGGCCCGGCCCGCAGACCCAGACGTGCCTGCGCCGGTCCTCCAGCAGGCTCTCCAGGGCGGCTTCATCCACAATCAGTCCGGGCTGGCCCAGCCTGTAGGCCCCAGCGGCGGCCCCGGCGGCCACGCGCACAAGCCCCGCCCCGGCGGCGCGCGCGCCAGAGGCGCATAACCGTGTCGCCCCGGGCATGGACTGCCCGGCACAAATACTGACCACACCGCGTGTGTATTTGTTGCTCTGCGCCCCCAGAACAGGCAGCACCCACAGCCCCGGCTCATTGTGCCATGTGGTGGCGGGCACCGCGGCCAGCACAGAGTCGGGAATACCAATATCGGCCAGAATCAAACGCCCCAGCAGCCCCCGCGCCGGATAGAGCAGGTGCCCGGGCTTGAACCGGCAGAAGGTTACGGTCATGGCCGCCTGTGGCGCGTAGCCGCGCACCTGCCCGGTCGCGCCATCCAGCCCCGAAGGCATGTCTATGGCAACAATCTTGCCAGCAGCCTGCAAGGTCTGGGCAACCAGCCCCCCCACGTCCCGGCTCAGCCCGGCACCAAACACGGCATCGACCACCAGATCGGCCCTCTGGGCCTCCTCCGGCGCAAAGGGCACGCGTGGCCCCACATAGGCCGCACTGGCGCGCCCCGCATCCGTGTCCGCCCTGGGGGGGGCCAGCTCCGCCACGGCAACCGGCCACCCTATGGATGCGAGGTGCCGGGCCGCCACGTAGCCGTCCCCACCATTATTGCCCGGCCCGCACAGGACCAGCACCCGTGCGGGCCGCTCGTGGCGGCGGATCGCCCGCGCCACGGCCCGACCGGCATTTTCCATCAACGTGGAGACTGGCACATGGGCAGCACTCAGCCTGTCCACCTCACCCATCTGCTCCGGTGTATAAAGGCCCAGGGATAAAGGATAACCGGGTTGCATGCATGGCTCCGCACAAAGGGTGTGAATGACATCAGGCATAATAGCCCCTTGCACCAGCCCCGTCCCCTTGGCAATCAGTCAGGCAGATACGCACCGGGCATGACGCTGCG
>CALCDN010000167.1 GCA_937900755.1 uncultured Acetobacter sp.
CCCCTATATCCGCCGCACAGCACGCGGCAGGCTGATTATTACAGTGGCCGAACCCGTCATGCGTGATGGCTGGACGGTGGGCGTTATCCAGTTGACCCGCGTGGCCTCGCAGGTGGACCGCTCCCTGTTCGCCATCCGCTCGACCATTCTCTCGCTTTTCTTTCTCGCACTGGTGCTCACGGTCCTGCTGTCGTGGTATCTCTCGCTCACCATTGCGCGGCCCCTGCTGCGCCTGGCGGCCTCCGCCCAGGTCATGCGGGACACAACGGGGCGCACCGGCACCGTGCCCGCCCGCCTGCTGGCCCGCCGGGACGAAATTGGCGATGTGGCCCGTGCCCTGCAGGCCAGCGCTCAGGCCCTGTGGAAGCGTATGGACGCCATTGAGCGCTTTGCCGCTGATGTGAGCCACGAAATTAAAAACCCGCTGACCTCGATCCGCTCGGCCATTGAAACACTGCTGCGCATAGAGGACCTGAACCAGCAACGCCGCCTGCTGACCATTATCAACGATGACGTGCGCAGGCTGGACCGGCTGATTACCGATATTTCAGACGCCAGTCGGCTGGATGCGGAAATGTCGCGCGCCAAGGCAAGGCCTGTGGCGGTTGGCCCGCTTCTGGCGGTTCTGGCGGAACTTCACCAGGCCACACGCCAGGAAGGCCAGCCGGTTATTGTCACCGATGTGCAAGACGACACACCCGAGCACCCGCTGACGGCACTCGCGGTGGAGGACCGGCTGGTGCAGGTGCTGCGCAACCTGATTGGCAACGCCATATCGTTCTCACCACCCGATGGGCAGATTATCCTCCAGGCCGCGGCCTGTGGCAAAATGGTGCAGATCGCCGTCTCCGATGAAGGACCGGGGATTCCGCAGGCCAAGCTGGATTCGATTTTTGACCGCTTTTATTCAGAGCGCCCCAAAGACGAGAATTTTGGCCAACATTCCGGTCTCGGCCTGTCCATCAGCCGCCAGATCGTGGAGGCGCTGCATGGCAATATTGCCGTGGAAAACCTGCACGACCACAAAGGGCACATAAGGGGCGCGCGGTTCATGATCGCGCTTCCCCGCGTCATCATCAGCCTGCCGCCACGCTGACAGGCCCCAGCGCCGTAACCTCAGGCCCTGGCGTCCCCGCCCGTTTCCTCTTCGGGGAGGCCGATAATCAGGTCAAACATGATTTTAGGCACCGAAGGAGGCGCATCCTTGAGCCACATCATGGTCATGACCGGTGACGTGGAGGGAAAAAACTGGCGAAACACGGGAAAACTGGCGGGGAACTCATCCGCGTCCGCAATATGGCAGACAATCCGGCTGACATCGCTCAAGGTCAGGTCGCGCGCGGCAAGCAAGGTGGTGGCCTCCTCAAAGGCGGCCCGGCACTGCTCGGCGAGCTCCATGCCCTCGAACCGGGGAGCATGCAGCCCCGCGAGCACAAGGCCCCCCATCGTTTGCACGACACGCGGGCGACTGGCGACGGACCGTGGGGTCCGTGTCAGAGTTTTATCTTTCATCACGGAATGAGGATGTAAGGCAGCTTACGGACAACCGCAATTTTCCCTTTCGTAACAAATGCACCACCAGGGGTCCGCCAGACCTGTTCGTTAATATCTGGTATAGCAGGTCTGAGCAGAACGCCTTCTCTCCGACCGTAAAACTGCTTTAAAGTCTTTCTTCATCCGAATTGCGCGCCATGGGCCACAACGGCCCGGTCAGGGCGTGCATCTTGTCGGACAGTAAAAAGGAAGAGCCGTCCATGCACATGGCGGATGACACGTCTGTTCCGCGCCGCATCCTGCTGGTGTCCGGTCTGTCTGGAGCGGGCAAATCTTCCATTCTGCGGATTCTGGAAGACCTTGACCACGAGGTGATCGACAACCCCCCACTGGGCATGCTGGACGATATTGTAGCCCGCGCGGAGCGACCCGTGGCCATTGGCGTCGATTCCCGCACCCGTGGGTTTGACGCCTCCGCCGTGCTGGCGGCTCTGGCCCGGCTGCGGGTCAACCCGCACCTGCGGGTAGAACTGATTTACGCCACAGCGGACGAAAGCGTGCTTCTGCGCCGCTACACCGCCACCCGGCGGCGGCACCCGCTGGCCCCCCATAGCAGCGTAAAGGAAGGAATCGAGGCCGAAGTCGCCCTGACAGCCCCCCTGCGCGCGGCCGCTGACCTGGTGATAGACACCACGGACATGCCTCCGCCTGACCTGCGACAGTTTGTGGAAAGCCGGTTCAGCCCATGGATCGGTGGCGCAGGCGAGGGGCTGACCGTGACCCTCATGTCCTTCGCCTACCCCGCGGGCCTGCCACGGGAGGCCGATATTGTGTTTGACGCCCGCTTCCTACGCAACCCGCACTACGTGCCCGAACTGGCCCCCAAAACCGGGCTGGACGGTGATGTCGCAACCTACGTGACCCATGACCCGGACTACCTGCCCTTCCTCAACCAGATCCATGCCATGTTGCAGCTTGTGCTGCCGCGTTTTGTGCAGGAAGGCAAAAAATACGCCACCATTGCCATTGGCTGTTCAGGGGGCAGGCACCGCTCCGTAACCGTGGTGGAAGCGCTGGCCACGCGCCTGTCCGCGCCCGATGGCATGGGGCGTTACAAGGGCTCCGGCCAATGGCCGATCATGATCATGCACCGCGAGCTGGCACGCCAGGGCATAAGTGCGTGGCGCTGGGCCAGAAAACCCTCGGAAGCCCCCCGCACCGAAGCATACTGAACAGCCCGCTCAGGCGTGGCCTGTCTGCCCGCTCAGCCGGGCTGGATCAATATTGATGGACGCCAGGGCCCGCCGCCATTTGACCGTGTGATCCATGCCAAAAATAAGCTCCCGCGTGGCAGGCACGACCAGCCATGCATCATGCTGGAGAATTTCCTGCTCAAGCTGGCCTGCGGACCAGCCCGCATGCCCCATGGCCAGCAGCGCATCCTGCGGGCCACCACCTTGGGCTATATCTTGCAAGACATCCATGCTCGACGTCAGGGTCACGTTCTCCGTAATGCGCAGGCTGTCCTGCCCGCTCCACTCCGCGGAATGAAGGACAAGGCCGTGCCCTTCCTCCACCGGACCACCCGCGCACAGGCCAATCCGACGCACAGGGGGCACAGGTTTGATCTGCAACTGCTCAAGCAGGTCATCAAAATCGGGGCGGGGCAGGCGCTTGTTGATAACAAGCCCCATAGCCCCCCCGTCGGGCGTATGGCTGCACATGTAAATAAGGGATTGCCCGAACACGGTCCCCCCCAGCATGGGCGTTGCCACCAGCAGCATACCTGCCAGGGAGAGGCCGTTATCCATAACAGCGGGGTCGGTTTGGGGGGTGTTTGCGAATGCCATCCCTGAATATATGAGAAACACTTCCTTTTTTGGCAAGATTGCCAGCGCATCTGTTGTCTGTAATTCTACGCATCCGACATATGCAGATCAATTTTCAGGACACGTGTCCATGAACACCCTCTCCCGCTTTCTTAACGCCCTGGACAGCTACAAGGTCACGGACGGCAGCCAGTTCCGCCTGAGCGAGCATGACCCCAATGATGATGGGCATCTGGGGCTGGACAAGGAAACAGGCAAAAAACTGCTCAGGCAGGTCAAGTGTCTGTTACAGGACCTGCAGGAACTGCTTTACGCCAACCAGACCCACTCGCTGCTGATTATCCTGCAAGGCATGGATGCAGCCGGCAAGGACGGCACGATCAAGCACGTCATGTCCGGGGTGAACCCGCAAGGGGTTGCCGTAACCTCCTTCAAGCAGCCAGGCCCCACCGATCTGCTGCATGGTTTTTTGTGGCGGATCCATGCCGCGGCACCCCAGGCCGGGCGCATTGTTATTTTCAACCGCAGCCAGTACGAGGATGTGCTGGTCAGCCGCGTACACCCCGACCTGCTCAAAAATGGACACCTGCCCGGTGCGCTCAATACTCCCGAATTCTGGCAAGGTCGCTACAGCGATATTCGCCACTTGGAACATTACCTGAGCAGGCAGGGCACGATTGTTCTCAAATTCTTCCTCAACATCTCACGCGAAGAGCAGCGTGAACGCCTGCTGGCCCGGTTGGACATTCCCGAAAAACGCTGGAAATTCTCGCCCTCGGACCTGCATGAGCGCGAATACTGGGATGACTACGCAACCGCTTACCAGGATGCCATTTCCCAGACAGCACGCCCCCATGCGCCATGGATCATCGTGCCCGCCAATCACAAATGGTACGCACGTCTTGTGGTTATTGGCACCATTATTCGCGCATTGCACAATCTGCGGCAGGTAACTCCTCAACCCAACCCCGACGTCATGCATCAACTCGATGACTACCGCACGCGCCTGTTACAGGAAAAACCCAGAGCAGACACATAATTTTACGCTCTTCCGCCACGGCGCGCACAAGGGGGTGCCCAAACCCCGTGTGCGCGAGACCCCCCGGTTTTTACACAATGGTTTCCAACACCCCGTACCACCCAAGCCCCTTGTAGGTTTCGTAGCCGGGGGTATGGGCATAGGCGATCAGCCTGTCCCCACTCACATAGTAACCCCGCTCCTCCTGCGGTGTGAACTTGTAATGCTCGCCCGATACGCCACTCCCATTGGACGATGCAATAATACGCTTGTGCGCATCCACCAGCATGACCCGCGTCTGGCCCCGCTCCGCATCAGACAGGCGAACGCCTTTAACAATGGCCTCGGCCTGGGGCGCCCAGTCAAACGCAATCCCCAGAACACCCAGCACCTGCCCGCGCGCGTCCCCACCCGCACGGATGGCCGTGCTGTAAATGGCGGCCTGTTCGTTATTGAGTGCGGGCACGCGGTTTACATCGGCCACGGCATATTCCTCGCCGCTATGCGTACGCATGGCCCGCACGAACCATGCCTCACCCGACATGTCATACCCAAGGAGGGAGCGATGTGTTTGCGGGCGGCCACACACCACAACCTTGCCACTAGGGTCCACGATAAAAAGGTCCAGATAAACAGTGTAGGATTTCAAAATTGTCGCCAGGCGTTCCGTAGCATGCTGGTACGCCTGTGGCGTGCCGCTCTCCAGCGCCTGCACCACGGCACTGTCCGTGGCCCACCACCGCACATCGCACGAGCGCTCGTACAGATTACGGTCTATCAGGTCCACAATATTCAGGGCCAGATCGGTCAGGCGTTCCCCTCTACCACGCAAGAGCAGGTCGTTTCCGGCTTTTAACAGCCGATCCGTGCTGCTGTCGGTCGCACTCCGCAATTCTGAGGCAATGCCTACAATACGGGTGGAAATACGCCCCATTTCATCTGCCAGCAGACCAAAAGCGGCCCCGGCCTGCCCAACCCGCGCGGCCTCTATGCGGGTGTTGATGGCAAGAAATTTGGCTTCGTTCATGACCGAGGCTATCAGATGAATTTTTTCCCGCGTCATCTGAGAGACTTCGTAAGCAAGTTTTAGAATATCGTCTTGCATGCGGGATATGTCTTTCAATTCGGAATCGAAACGATGTTGTGTGAGGAAGGAGACAACCATTCTCACCCAAGTTTTGGCAGAATATGCTGTATCTCCCCGTTTTGCCTAAATTGTTACGGCCTGTAAACTCCTACTTTCAGCTCCGTACCACCACGCTCACGGGCATTTGACAGACCGAAACCTCCCAGCCATGAACACAATCAGACACACACCACTTTGCCAGCGACAAGGATTATCATGACCTGTTTTACAAACCGCGCGGCCCTGCTGGCCATATGCGCCGGATTGGGCCTGTCCAGCATAAGCAGTTCCGCGCAGGCGCGCCACAGACATGCGGAGGCTGAACAGCCTGAAAGCGTGTCGGCCACATGCGATAACGAGGATTTTCTGGCCAGGCAGCAGGCCTTTGAAAATGGTGGGCCAAAAGCGGACGCTGCTGTGCATATTTGCGGCACTGTACTGGCTTTTTCCGAGGAAGCTAAAACAACACGCAGTGGTCGGCATGGTTATTTTTATATCACCGTCGCCCCCCATGTTTCCATTCGTATTGTCACCAACCTGGATGAAATGCACACACCTGCCTGGCCATGGGTCGCCAAGGGGGACCAGGTGGAGGTGGTTGGCCGCTATTACTACGACTCTCCCCGCCAGCAGGGCGTGGACTGGACACACCGTGGCACTGGTCGTTCATGGGGTATTCCCGGCTACGTTATCGTCAACGGCGCCAAATACGACTGAACAAAAAAATGGCTGGCCAGAAAAAACTGGCCAGCCACATGTGTTTTGCAAATTCAACCCGAAAGCCTAGTCCGCGGCTTCCTCTTCCTTTTCGCTCCCGCGTTCATCCTCGCCAGCGCTGGAGGCGGCACTGCCATTGCTCTCCACAATATCAAACGCCAGCTCACCATTTTTCAGGCCGATTTTAACAGCCCCACCTTTGACCAACCGCCCAAAGAGCAGTTCTTCGGCCAGAGGCTTTTTAATGGTTTCCTGAATAACCCGCCCAAGTGGACGCGCCCCATACAGGCGGTCATACCCCTGTTCCGCCAGCCATTCCTTGGCTGCCGAGGACAGTTCGATGGTCACATGCCGATCCGCCAGTTGTGCTTCAAGTTGCAGGACAAACTTTTCAACAACCTGCCCGACAATTTCCTGCGTCAGATGTGCGAACGGAATAACCGCATCCAGCCTGTTGCGGAATTCGGGGGTGAACAGGCGTTTGATCGCCTCTTCATCCTCGCCTTCGCGCACCTTGCGGCCAAAGCCCACGGCCTCCTTGCTCATGTCGGACGCACCGGCATTGGTGGTCATGATCAGGATCACGTTCCTGAAGTCGACCATCTTGCCGTTATGGTCCGTCAGGCGACCGTTATCCATGACCTGAAGCAGGACGTTGTACAGGTCGGGATGTGCTTTTTCTATTTCGTCCAGCAGCAGCACAGCATGGGGGTGCTGGTCGATGGAATCGGTCAGCAGGCCACCCTGGTCAAAGCCGACATACCCCGGAGGCGCACCCAGCAGGCGGGAGATGGAATGACGTTCCATGTATTCGGACATGTCAAACCGGATCAGCTCAATCCCCAGCGCATTGGCAAGCTGACGGGCCACTTCCGTTTTACCAACCCCCGTGGGGCCGGAGAACAGGTAGTTCCCGATCGGCTTTTCGGGGTCACGCAGGCCCGCGCGCGCCAGCTTGATGGCGGCGGAAAGGGCATCAATCGCCTGATCCTGCCCAAACACCATACCCTTGAGGTCACGCTCCAGGGAACGCAGCACTTCCTTGTCATCGGCGGAAATGCTTTTGGGCGGAATACGGGCAATCCGGGCAATAATGTCTTCCACGTCCTTCAGGTTCACCGTCTTGCGGCGGCGGCCTTCGGGCTGGAGCATGCGGGACGCCCCGACCTCATCAATCACGTCAATCGCCTTGTCGGGCAGCTTGCGGTCATGAATATAGCGCGCGGACAACTCCACAGCCGCCCGAATGGCTTCTTCCGTGTAGCGGACCTTGTGGTGCTTTTCGTAGCTCCCCTTCAGGCCGCGCAGGATTTTAACCGCATCGTCAATGCTGGGTTCGGGCACATCAATTTTCTGGAACCGCCGGACAAGCGCACGGTCTTTTTCAAAGTGCTGGCGAAACTCCTTGTAGGTGGTCGAGCCAATGCACCGCAATGTGCCTGCCGCCAGCGCGGGTTTCAGCAGGTTGGACGCATCCATGGCCCACCCGATGTGGCCCCTGCCC
>CALCDN010000168.1 GCA_937900755.1 uncultured Acetobacter sp.
CCCGCGCCCGGAGCCTGAGCCACCTGCTCTCCACCCCCCTGTTCCGCCTTTACGCCAGTACGGACTGCGCGGGCGTGCAACTGGGGGCCGCGGCCAAGAATGTTATCGCCGTGGCCTCCGGCGTAACCATAGGCGCAGGGCTGGGCGAAAACGCGCGCGCCGCCCTGATCACCCGTGGACTGGCCGAAATAACCCGGCTGGCCACGGCCCTTGGCGGGCAACCCGCAACCCTTGCAGGCCTTGCCGGGCTGGGCGACCTGCTGCTGACCTGCACCGGAGCCTCCTCCCGCAATTACCAGATGGGGCTTGCGCTGGGGCAGGGCATGAGCACGCACACGGCCCTGGGCAGCCTGCCCGGCGTGGCCGAGGGAGTGACAACGGCCGCCGCCCTGCAGGCCCTTGGCCGCATGCACAAGGTGGACACCCCCATTACAGACTGCATCGCAGCCTTTATGGAAGGGCGGATAACCCTGGAAAAAGCTACGCACAGCCTGCTGAGCCGCCCGCTCAAAAGCGAAGTGTAACCCGCACCGCCCCACCACCTTTTCCAGCCTTGCCGTGCCCCCCTTCATGGCCCTGCCCCGGCAGAGGCGAGGACGGGGGCGGGGCTCCACCCTGTCACGTTTGTGTGAGAGATGGAGTCTTTACCCGCATGGGGTTGTATCCACTCCCCCACTTTCCACGTTGGATGCAGCGGCGGAGGAACGCCTCGGTCCGCGAACAGACATTTATTGGAAAGGCTGGTATTTCCCATGACCAAACCCAATGCTTCGGAACTCCACATCAAGGAATATCTTGGCACCCCGACAGACCTGAAGGCCGACAAGGTCAAGGCTGTGGCCGCAGGGCTTGCCGAGCTTTTGGCTGATGTGTTCGCCCTTTACATCAAAACCAAGAATTTTCACTGGCACATGAGTGGCCGCCATTTCCGCGACTACCACCTGCTGCTGGACGAGCAGAGCCAGCAGATTTTCGCCATGACCGACCCCATGGCCGAGCGTGCGCGCAAAATTGGCGGCACCACGCTGCACTCCATTGGCGAGATTGGCCGCAAGACCGTTATTCTGGACAACGATGCGCTCTACGTCACCCCGGAGGACATGCTGGCCGAACTGCGTGAAGATAACCTGACCCTGACCAGACGCCTGCGCGCGGTGCATGACCTGTGCGATGACGCCCACGACGTGGCCACCGCCAGCGTACTGGAAAACTGGATTGACGAAACAGAACGCCGCACCTGGTTTCTGTTTGAAAGCACACGCCCGGTTTTTGGCAAGAACGACTAGGCCGCCTGACACACGGGCATGGCACACGGACCTGGCATACGGACATGCCGCACAGGCATGCCACGCAGGACCATACCGGAAGGACCATACTGGACAGGGGAGCCCCCTTTAAAGGAACCTCCCCCACAGGAACCTTACTCGCCCACGTGGCGGAGGAGTGGAGCAGGGGGTATCCCCTGCCCCGGTCCCGGCTCCCGCTCCCTGTCCTGCCCCTGACCCGGCTTCGGCTTCGGCTTCGGCCCTAGTGCGCCACAGGCGTGGGGAGCACGCCCTTGACCCCTTTTTCCTTGCAGTAGCGTTCATAATATTCGTCCGCCATGCGCCGCAGGGCCGTGCCGATGGCTGCGTACTGGTACTCGTTCAGATTGGCGAGCGAGGCGCGCGCCGATGGCCGCTTGACGGCAAACCCATCGCCGGGCAGCAGCACAACGCCTGTTTCCTCCGCAATGCGGAACAGAATGGTCTGATAGTCCATTTTGGTGATGAGCCACCTTGCAAAGCGGCGGCCATAAAGCTGGGTCACCACGTTGGACAGGTCGATCAGGGTATAATAGTGGGTGCTGCCATCATCATCGGGCGCCTTTACGCCCAGGTCACGGTACAGGGCCAGTTCGCGCCGGTGCAGCAGGCGCTTGAGCGCGGCTTTGTACGCATCGCGCCCATCCATGAGGGCGAACAGCGCAAACAGCACCATCTGCACCTGCTGGGGGGTGGACAGGCCCGCCGTGTGGTTCAGGGCCACGGTGCGGCTGTCGGCCACCAGCCTGTCAATGAATTTCAGCCCCCGCACATCGGGGGTGAGGGATGCGTAACGCTTGTCCAGTTCCTGCTTTTCGGCCTCGGGCAGGGCGGCAAGGGCACGGTCGAGCACGTTGTTCTGGTGCATGGCCACAACGCCAAGCCGCCAGCCGGTGGAGCCAAAATACTTGGAAAAGGAATAGACCAGCACCGTATTGTGCGGACAAATGGCGTAAATGGACCGAAAATCATCAGCAAAGGTGCCATAGACATCGTCGGTCACAATAATCAGGTCGGGGCGTTTTTTAACAATTTCGGCAATGCGCGCCAGCCCCGCATCGCTCATGCGCACGGATGGCGGGTTGCTGGGGTTGACCACCAGAAAAATCTTGACCGAGGGGTCCAGCAGCTTGTCCAGTTCCTCGGGCGGGTATTGCCACCCGGCCTCGGGGTCCGCGTTAATGGCCACCTCGCGCAGCTGGTAGTCCCGCAGTTCGGGAATTTCCACGTAGGGAGTAAAAACCGGCATGCCAATGGCGGCCTTGTCCCCTGGCCGGATCAGCCCGTTCTGGCGCAGGGAGGCAAAAATATAGCTGATGGCCGCAGTCCCCCCTTCCAGCGCGAACAGGTCTGTCGTGCTTTCGGGCATGGTCCCGCCCGCCATTTCATGCAGCAGGTAGTGGCGCACCACCTTTTCGGCGTAGCGTAGCATGCGTGGGGGGGTCGGGTAGTCGCACCCCAGAATACCCGCTGTTGCCTCCAGCAAAAACCCATCGGCGGGCAGGCCCATCTGGTCCCGCACATAGGACAGGGCGCGGCGCAGGAACGCAACGCCGGGCACGCTCTTGTTGGCGACCAGAAAAGCCTCGAACCGCGCCTCTATGCCCTCGCGCCGGGGCACACCCCCCACGCCCTCCGCCATGTAGGAAAAGGTAAGGGCGGCATCGGCGGCGGCGAACATGCCCAATTGAAAAAACCCCTGCCGGGGCAGGGTCGCCAGAAAATTGGGGTTGCCACGCCCGGCGTCCAGCATGGCCCGCTGCGCCCGCCCCGAGGCCAGCCGGATAAGCTGGTCCTTGAGTTCAAACGGACTGAGGTGCCGGTATTTTTGAAAATCGTCGGCTGGGCTGGACATCCCGTGCTTCCTTCAAGCGGATATTCTTGTTGTGTGGAATGTGCATGGACACAAGAGGGAAAACCACCCCCAAAAACGCGCATCGCTCCTGTTTTGGCCGGTTTTTACCGTTTCTGGTCCCCCCAGGACACACTCAGACCTGCTCGTCCTCGGGCAGGGGCGTGCTCAGGTGGTCAATGACCGCAAGCAGCACGGCGGTAATGGGAGAGGCAAAGGCAAACCCCCACATGCCCAGAAAAGCGCCAAAAATGGTCTGGGAAAGAATGGTCAGGGCAGGCGGCATGCTGACCGCCCTTTTCTGGATGAAGGGAGACATGACATACCCCTCGAACGCCTGAATAAAGGCGTACAGCCCCGCCACCATAAGGGCCTCACGCGGGCTGATGGACAGGGCGATGAGCAGTGCGGGCACAGCCCCGATGAACGTGCCCAGGTAGGGGATGAAGTTGGCCGTGCCCGCCACCAGCCCCAGCGGAAAAGCCAGCGGCATGCCCAGCAGGGACAGGCCACCCCATGTGAGCACGCCCACCACGGTCATATCCAGCAACTGCCCCGCAACCCACGCGGAAAGCACATGGGCGGTGGTGCGGATCAGCTCGCGCGCGGGGCCCCGGTAGCGCCGGGGCACCAGCCGCAGCACGCCGTTGGCGTACAGGTGGGGGGAGAGGGCAAAATACACCCCGGCGATAATAATCACCACCAGTGTTCCCGCCGAACCGAAGGTGGAGGTGAGCACGTTGGTCATGGACCCGGCAAAATCCATGCTGCCCCCCGCCCCTTCCGAGCCAAGGGGGCCAGATGTCTGGTTGCCGCCAAAAAAGCGCGGAATATGGTTGAGAACCGAATGGCCAATCGGGTTTTTATCCAGCGTCGCATGCAAGGCGTCGCGCTCATGGGTCAGGGCCGCGTACAGGTGGGAAAGCTGGGTGACCAGTTCAGGCCCGGACACGTGCACCACCAGGGACACCCCCCCCACAAGGGTGGCAAGGAACAGCACCACCGCCACCCACTGCCGCACCGGCAGCACCCGGCAGATCAACCGGGCCGCACCATGGAGCACCACCGCCACAAGGGCTGCGGCAAACACCACCATGACCACGGCGCCACCGGCATAAATGAACAGCCCCACGCACAGGGCGGCCACGACCACAAGGGCAAGCTGGTAGAAGCGCCGCAGAACGCGCTCCAGCTTTTGCGCGCTTTGCGCCAGCACGGCTATCTGCTCCGCGCTTGCATTGCCCGCCGGGTCAGGCGGTGGCGGGCTCCCCTTGCGCGTAGCCCCCGGGGGGGCCACGTGTTCCACCCCGTTCTCCATTTTACCGTCCAACGTCTGCTGTTCCACTGGGGTCATTCCTGACATGATCGCGCGCTACATGGCATGCGCGCTTAGTGTGTGGCGGAAAAAACCTGCCACAACACCCCCTTTTTCTTGCAACACATTCTTGCGCTGTGTTCTTGCACCGTACGGAAAAAACCTCGAAATAGAAGCCAGACCCGGATATAAAACAGCCACGTTGCCTCTGTATCGCCCCAAGGCCCAGCCGAGGCCCACCCTCTCCAGCACATACAAAGCGGATCATCGTTGTCTAAACCCCCTGCCCCCCGTTCGCCAAAAGGCTACCTGAGCAAGGCCCTTACCTTTGCCACCCGTCCGCTGGACATGGCGAACCCGTGCCTGCAGGGGCGCAAGCGGCGCTGTGGGCGCCCCACAACCGATGTCACGGAAGACCTGGACCAGTACCTGCTGGAAATAGCGGCAGGCCTGTTTGTGCAGCAAGGTTACGCGGGCACCTCCATCGACCAGATCGCGCGCAAGGCATGCGCGAGCAAACAGACAATCTACCGCCGCTACTCCTCCAAGGAGGCGCTGTTCATTGCTGTTGTAACCAACCTGACCGGCTCCGTGCTGCGGGCCATGGAACAGACCCCCCTGACCAACCCGCTGGAGGAGCTGCGCCACATCAGCCGCCTGATGCTGGACCTGACCTTGCGGCCAGACGCGCTGGGCACCTACCGGATTCTCATAGCCGACGGGCACCGCCATCCCTCCTTGCAGCAGCAGGCGGTTGCGGCCATTGGCCAGCCCTTCCACAACAATTTTGTCCGCCTGCTCAAGGCCGCCGAACTCAAGGGGCAGATCAACCCCGGCTACGCCACGGACACAACCGCCCGCCTGCTGACCGGCATGGTCACCGGCTGGCCCATGGAAGACAGCCTGTTCGGCCTTTCCCCCTTGCAGACCGAGGAGGAAAAGGAGGCGTTTTTCAATGAAGCGTGGTCATTCTTCCTCAACGCCGTGGGGGGCAGGCAGGCCACCCGGGCAGCGCAGGACGCAAAGGCCTGAGCGGGGGTCAGGCGCCCTCAGGCGCACCGGGCCGGAAGTCCAGCGCAAGCCCGTTCATGCAGTAGCGCAGGCCCGTGGGCGGTGGCCCATCCTTGAACACATGGCCCAGATGCCCCTCGCAATGGGCGCAATGGGCCTCTTCTCGCACCATGCCGTGGCTTGTGTCACGCCGGGTGGCAACGCCTTCGGGCTCCGCCGCCCAGAAGGACGGCCACCCGCTCCCGCTCTCATATTTGCTGGTGGAGCAAAACAGCAACGTGCCACAGGCCGCGCAATGGTAGGTACCCTGCCGTTTTTCCGCGTTAAGCGGGCTGGAGCCGGGGTATTCCGTGCCGTGGCCGAGCAGGATCTGCTCCTGCTCGGCACTCAGGGGGGCGCGGGGGCCACATCCGCCAGAGCTGCAACCACTGGTCATAACCACTCCTTATAGCAAGCACGCATCCCGGCCGGGCAAGCCGGTGCAGTTGTTCCCATGCAGGTTACCGCCCGCCCGCCTCCTGCGCCAAGCCCCCTGTTTTCACACTCGGGCGAGGCCGCCCACGCCCACGCCACGCGCAAGGGCAGATAGAGGGTTGATGCACACGCATGCTGTTCCTACAGTTCCCCCCCATCTGGCGCGCGCCCGCCACCGCGCCAGATACCTGAACAACACGGCATGAACAGGACCGCGCCATGAGCCCTACCGACCTGCTGGTCATGCTGGCCTACCTAGTGGCCATGCCGGTTGCAGCCCTTGTGCTGGCCGGGCGGCAGTCCTCTCCCTCCGCCTATCTGGAAGGGCGCAAGGACCTGCCGTGGTGGGCGCTGTGCCTCTCGCTTGTGGCGACGGAAACCTCCACCCTCACCGTTATCAGCGTGCCCGGCATCGCCTATGGCTCGGGCATGGTGTTTGTGGGGCTGGCACTGGGCTACCTTGGGGGGCGGGCCGTGGTGGCGTGGTGGTTCCTGCCCCTGTACCAGCAGGGCCACATGCTGAGCGCGTATGACTGGCTGGGCCTGCGTTTTGGCCCGGCCATGCAGCGGCTGGCCTCGGCCACGTTTTTGCTCACCCGCCTGCTGGCCGAGGCGGTGCGCCTGTTTGCGGGCATGCTGCCCCTTGCCACCATGCTGGCCGCCCTGCACTGGCATGTGCCCCAGCCCGTGCTGCTGGGTGCCATCATGCTGTTGACCCTGTTCTATACCGTATGCGGTGGCCTGCGCGCGGTGGTCTGGTCGGACAGTATCCAGTTCGGCCTGTATCTGTTCGGGGCCACGGCCTGCGCGGCACTGCTGTGGCGCAGCGCCCCCGCGGGCACATGGCACACCCTGCATCAGGCGGGGCGGCTGCACCTGTTCGCCCACAACGCCGCTGTGCTCAACAGCCCCTTTACCCCCCTGGCAGCCCTTGGTGGGGGGGCCTTGCTCTCGGTTGCATCGCACGGGACAGACCAGCTCATGGTCCAGCGCGTGCTGGCCGCGCGCAGCCTGCGTGATGCGCGCATGGCCCTTATGGGCAGTGCTGTGGGGGTGGGGGTGCTGTTTGCCCTGCTCAGCCTGAGTGGCGTGCTGCTCTGGGCGCGCAATGGCGGGCAAACACTGGCGCAGGCGGGCTTTGCCAGCCCGGACGCCATTTTTCCCGCCTATATCGTGCATGACCTGCCACCGGGCCTGCGCGGGCTTATGCTGGCGGGTATTCTGGCCGCCACCATGGGCTCGCTCTCGGCCACACTTTCGGCCATGACAGCGGCCAGCGTGGGGGACTTTGCCCCCCTTTGCGCGCGGGCGGCGCGCACCCTGCGCTGCTCGGGGCTTGGGTTTGCCCGGCTGGTCAGCGTGGCGTGGGCCTGCGCGCTGGTGGCCTGTGCGGGGCTGTTCGCCCATGCCAGCCAGTCCGCCATCATGCTGGGCCTGTCCATTGCCGCATGCGGATATGGCCCCATGCTGGGCACATTTGTCGCGGGCATGGCCATACCCCGCGCCACGGCCCGCGCACTGGCCCCCGCCTTTGCGCTGAGCGTACCCCTTATGGTGTGGGCTATGCTGGCCTGGCGCCCCAACGGGCACCCCCCAGCCTTTGCATGGCTGATTGTACTGGGCATGGTGGCCCTGTTCGGACTGGCGGGGTTATTCCATATCATGCACCCTGGCCTGAACACCCCGCCCGCCCGCAACCGGAAGCCGCGACCATGAAC
>CALCDN010000169.1 GCA_937900755.1 uncultured Acetobacter sp.
GGGCGCAGGCGGTCAGCCAGCGGCTGGGTGGGCGTGGGCCTGCCCCCCCCGTGCACGGGACCGGCACCTCCCTCTGGCGGTGGGCCGCCAAACAGGTCATCCCCCGTCATGCCGCTGCGTGCCGTGTGATCATGGCGTTCATACCCTCAGCCTCAAAATCAGTCCTGTTTGGCATTATATCGCCACGGGCTGCACGTTTTTCCAGTAGGCGCGGACCTGGGCCGTGCCCTGGCGTGCTATTCCTCGGGCTGGGCGGGCAGGTCAAACAGGCTGGCCGGAATATCCGCCCCCGGATGCACGTCAGACAGGGTGACCCGTGTCTCCCGCCCCTGCGCGTCCAGCACGCTCCATGAGCGCAGGGCCAGGGGTGTTTCGTAAAAAACCAGTGTCAGGCTGCCATCCCCGGGGGATGCTGTGCGAACCAGCTTGACCGCGACAAGGCCGGACTCGTGGCGGAACGCGGTCAGCGTTACCCCATCGGTCAGGCTGACATGCTGGGCCAGCAAAAGCCCAAGGGGCGTGCGGTCAATGGGAATGACGGTGGTCTGGTCCAGCTGGCTGTCGCGGAACACCACCTTGCCCTGGCTTGCGACCAGCAGCAAAGGCGATGGCGGGTCATAGGCAAGGCGCATCTGGCCGGGGCGCTTCATCCATACCGTGCCGGTTGTGCGCCTGCCCTGCGCGTCTGTCTGCTGGATGCGGGCCTCAAACGTGAGCGAGTGGTTGAGGGCCTGCTCAATCCTGGCGACCCATGCCCTGTCCGCAGCACTCAACTGCGCCGGAGCCACGCCGCTGGGGGGGGCCTCCGCCCCCTCCGTGGCTCCAACGCCCTGCGCGCACGCGGCACCGGCAGACAGGAGCAGAGCAGCGCATAACGGCGCAACAGCGCGAAAAACACTCTTCATGACCGTGGCATCTCACTTTTGACTGCCAGCCCATACCGCCAGCAAAAAACGCAAAAACATTCAGACAACCAGCAACCCGAGCGCCAGAGCCAGTGCAATGCTCAGCCCAATTTCGCGGTTGGCGCGGAACTGGGCCAGGCACAAAGCCGGGTTGGCCGGGTCAACCGCCACACTCTGCCGCCAGAACAGCAGGGCAGGCAACAGCAATGCAGGCCAGAACAGCCTGCCCGCACCTGCCAGTACGCCAGCACATCCCAGCAGCACAACCGTAAGCGCGTAACATGTGCCAATAAAAAACCGTGCCCGGCCCGCCATAAGCCGCGAGGTGGATTTAACGCCTATGCGCGCGTCATCCTCCATGTCCTGGAAGCCATAGATCGTATCAAACCCAAGCTGCCAGACAATCGTGGCGGCATAAAGGGCAGCCTGCGCCCAGCCCAGTTGCCCCGCAGCCGCGGCATAGCCCATGGGTGCCCCAAAACCGAACGTAAAGCCCATGACAAGCTGGGGCCACCACGTAAACCGCTTGGCCAGCGGATAAAGCCCCACCAGCACCAGGGAGGACACACCCAGCCCCCACGAAAGGGGATTAAGCTGCACCAGCACGCCAAGCCCCATGGCCAGCAGCAGCGCCAGAAAGCCCGTGGCCTGCCGCATGCGCAACGCACCCGAGGCCAGTGGCCGCCCGGCCGTGCGCGCGACCTGGCGGTCAATATCGCGGTCCCACATGTCGTTTACAACACAGCCCGCCGCGCGCATGACCAGACTGCCAACGCCAAACAGCACAATCAGCCTGACCCGCTCCATGGGGACCACACCCTGGGGCAGCAGAATCCCCCACACGCCAGGCAACCACAAAAGCCAGGTGCCCACCGGCCGGTCCAGCCGCGCCAGCAACGCATAGGCCTGCAAGGAGGGAGGGAGGCGGGCAATCCATCCCGTAACCCGGATGTCGGTATGGCTGGGAAGTGCGGACACGATTCTGGTCAAGGCCTCTGGTCAGTGGGGGCAGGCGCCGTTTTGCGCATCCCCTATGCCACAAACCGCGACAGACCATAACCTCCCGCCTGGCACTGCTTTGCAAAACGGGATGTTTCGTGC
>CALCDN010000170.1 GCA_937900755.1 uncultured Acetobacter sp.
CACGGGCCACCCGGATTTACGCGGGTGAGCCTGTATGGGCCGGGTTGGCGGGGCGTCGGGCGGGGGAGGTGCTGCCAGCACGCGCACTGGTGGGGGGCGCGCTGGTTATTCTGGGCGGGTTGACCAGCGAAGTGCGCCTGCCGCGCAAACCCGGACAGGGCTAGGACTGGCCTCTTTTGTGGGCGTGGGGGTAAGGAGCGCGGGGTGAGTGGCCCGGTGGCGCTGTGGCAGCGGGGGCGCGTGTGGGGTTATTCGTGCAGGACGTTAAGCGTGTAACGGTGGGCGAGGGCGGTGGAATCCTCACCATCGGCCATCATGCCCACAAGCTGGAGTTCATCGCAGTACTGCGCGATCTGCTCGCGCAGGCCCCGGCCCATAAGGGGGCGAATAACCGGCTCGTTGCGCAGCATGTTGCGCGCACTTGTGGCGGGCAGGTCCGCTGCGTTGTCGGCGATCAGGGTTGCCGCGTCATCTCGGTGGGTGTTGACCCATAGGGCTGCCTTGCGCAGGGCCAGCACCAGTGCGGTGGAGGCGGTGGGGTCCTTGTCCTGCGCGGCATCCGTAACCCCCAGAATAAGGCTGGTGCGTGCGGCGTAGTGCCCGGTATCACTGCCGACCAGTTCGTACAGAAGGTCGGAGTGGTTCTGGAGCAGGGTCCATGCATCTGGATCATGCGTGACCACAGCATCTATTTTCTGGTCGTGAAGGGCCTGCTCTATCTGTTGTATGGGCAGGTCAATCCAGTTGATGTGGTTGAGCGCATCCATGCCTTTGCGGCGCATCATGATACAGAAAAACAGCTTATCCGCCGCGTTCTGGTCCGGCACGGCAACGTTGCGGCCCATCAACTGGTCCAGCCGTGTAATGCCGCTGCTGCGCCGCACCAGAAGGCGGCGGCTGTCGGACTGCACCCCCATGACCAGATGCGCGGGCAGGCCCGCATGCAAGTGCTGGAGCCATGTCAGGGCCGGGGCAAGGGCGTAGGCGGTCTTCTGCTGCGTAAGTGCTGCCAGCGCATCCTGCCCGTTGCGAATGTTGGGCAGGGGGTCCACGTCCAGATTGAACTGGGCGAAAAAATTCTTCTCAAGGGCAGCCGCCAGCACAGGGGACATTGCGGCTTCGGGCCAACCGATTGTAAGCTTGCGGTACACACCATCGGGCTGTTTGTGTGGCGCACGGGGGCGGTGGTGCCGGGTGAGCAGGACAACGCCACCCGCGGCGGCGCAACCTCCGGCCCCCCAGAGCAGGGCGCGGCGCGAGAGGGGAGGAGGGGCAGGGGCGCTCATCCCCCTTCCTTACACGGTGTTGGCGGAGGTGTCCTGATTAAGGGGGCGGAAAATGAAAAAAACCTGGGTATGGGTCTGCCGCGGGTTTGTTGTTCCTGATGTTCCCGCATAAATTGAATTTGCAAATCATCTTTTATAAATCACGAATGTTTTGAAATTTTTTACATCCTTCATGGTGCTCTGGTCCCTGTCTGTCCTGGTGCGGGGCAGGCAGTTTTTTTGCGGTTGCGTCTTATTTTCTACAAGGCGGGGTGCTCGGGCGGGGCATGTGCAAAGGTGAGTTTACGGCCAGGGCTTGCAAAACGGGTGCATGTCGGAGGTGGCGCGAGTGTGTGACGGAACTGCTTTTTGGCGCGGCGTCATACGTGGGGCAAGGGCGTGGTTTGGAACGGATTGAGATTAACGTTTTGTAATATAAAAAGGGTCTTGCACCCTCAAAGGGTTGCCGTTATACACCCACACAGCAGCGCGGCAGGGCGCAACTTGGAAAAAGTTGTGCAACAAACCGCTGCCAAGTGGTTGAAAAATAACTGTTCCCGAATAGCTCAGTTGGTAGAGCAAGCGACTGTTAATCGCTGGGTCGTAGGTTCGAGTCCTACTTCGGGAGCCACCACCTTTTCCCTTTGAAAAATGAATTTGCTCCAGGTCTCAGGCCGCAGGTTTTGTGCCTGTTCTGGTGTGTCCGCTGCTTGTCCGCGCAGGCCGGGGCATGGGCCCAGGGGGCGGACAAACAGGATGGTCTGGCCCTTGCCGGCCTCAGCCTTTTGGCAGGGCAGCAATGCCTGTGAGTTCCACTTTCCAGGACGGGTCGGCCAGTCTGGCTTCCACCGTGGCGCGGGCGGGTTTGTTGTTTTTGTCCAGCCAGGCATCCCATGCACGGTTCATGGCCGCCATGTCGGCCATGTCGGCCAGAAAAATCTGTACCGAAATCAGGCGGCTCTTGTCTGTTCCGGCCTGGGCCAGAAGGGCGTCAACCTGACGCAGAATATCGGCCATCTGCCCCTGTGCGTCCAGTGTGGCATCATCGGCGATCTGGCCTGCCAGATAAACAAGTCCGTTGTGAATGACCGCGCCACTCAGGCGCTCTTCAGGTTCAAGGCGGGTTATGCTCATGGGGGTCTCCCTTGTGTAAAAGGCTTGTGCCAAATGGGGGTTTACGCAACAGCCATGTTGTCGATCAGGCGGATATCGCCCAGGCTTGCCGCAACAAACAGGCGCGCGCCAGCAACGGGTACGGGGGTTTCACGCAAGGTATCGCCCGTGCGCAGGTCCAGATAGTGCACGTCAAAACCATGGGTTTTCAGGTTTTCGCGGCAGGCGTGCAGGCAGGCGCTCACTGGTTTGCCATGCTGTATGTCCGCCATGCAGGTTTTGAGCGCTTCAGGCAGGTAGGTGGCCTGCTGGCGTTGCTGCGGGGTTAACCTGCGATTGCGCGAGGACAGGGCAAGTCCATCGGCCTCGCGCACGGTGGGGACCGGCGTTATGCGTACCGGCAGGTCAAGGTCTTGCACAAGGCGGCGGATCAGGCAGAGCTGCTGGTAGTCTTTTTCGCCAAAGGCGGCAACGTCCGCCCCGGTCTGGAGCAGGAGCTTGGTGACCACGGTGGCCACGCCATCAAAATGGCCGGGCCTGTCCGCCCCGCACAGCATGCCATCCAGCCCGGCAACCATGATGCGGGTTGCAAAGCCCTGGGGGTACATCTCCGCCGCATCGGGGGCGTAAAGCACATCCACCTTGCCGGTGTTGTCCAGCAGGGTTGCGTCCGCCTCCAGCCCGCGCGGGTAGAGCGCGAAGTCGTCGGCGTTGTTGAACTGGATGGGATTGACAAAAAGGGTCACAATCCGGCGGGTGGCCTGTCCGTCCAGCGCGTTGACAAGGGCAAGGTGCCCGTTGTGGAGCGAGCCCATGGTGGGCACAACGCCTATGGTCTGCCCCGCATTGCGCCATTGGGCTACCAGTGTGGCCAGTTCTGTTCTGGATCTGATAATCCGCATGAAAAATCCTGAAAAGCAGATAACCCCCCGCTGGGAGCGCCCCAGGGGGTGGAAAGGCCCATAGTCTAGTGCCGATTGGCGCAAGGTTCCAGCCGTGGTGCCTGTTCACCCTGCGGGTTGTGGGTGCTGGGGCGGCTTCGGGTGGATCGTCTGGGGGTACAGCCCCCGGGCCACAGGGGGTGTCATGGGGCATTGGGTGTGGTCTGGATTTAAAGTGCTGACTCTGCGGTGGAGAGGGGCCGGGCCTGTGCTATAGGGGACGTATGTCCTACGCTGATTTTGTTCATCTTCGTGTGCACTCCGCCTACTCGCTCAGCCAGGGGGCGATCCGTGTGCCCGAAATTGCGACCCTTGCGCAGGAAATGCGCATGCCTGCCGTGGCTATTGCCGATTCGGGCAATCTGTTCGGCGCACTCGAGTTTTCGCAGTACTGCACAAAAAGTGGGATTCAGCCCATTATCGGTGGCCAGATCGGTCTGCCCGCCCGTAATGACAAACCCGGAGCCCCGGCGGAGCCGGTTGTGCTGCTGGCGCAGAACGCGGTGGGGTTGGCCAACCTCCAGTTCCTTTCCTCCGAAGGGTTCAAGACATCCGACCCGTCCGACCCGTTCGTGGGCATGGACGTGCTGTGCGAGCGGGCCGAGGGGCTCATGCTGCTCACAGGGGGCACGCGAGGCCCGTTGTTCCAGATGCTGGCCGAAGGGCAGAAGGATGAGGCCACGCGCTGGCTGGCCCGCATGCATGAGGCGTTCGGCGACAGGCTGGTCGTGGAACTGCACCGCCACAACCTGGCGATTGAAAAAGCGGTAGAGCCGGGTGTGCTCGGCCTTGCCAGCCAGTTTGGCCTGCCGCTAGTGGCCACCAACGAATGTTTTTTTCCCAAACCGGAAATGTACGAGGCGCATGATGCGCTGGTGTGCATTGCCCAGGGCCGCACCATGGCCGAAAAGGACCGCTTTCACGTAACGCCTGAACACTGGTTCAAACCCCCGCATATGATGCGCGCCCTTTTTGCGGACCTGCCGGATGCGTGTGACAATACGCTCGAAATCGCCCGCCGCTGCGCCATAAAGGTGGAAACCCGCAAACCCCTGCTGCCCGTGTGCCCCAAGGTGCGCGAAGGTGCGACCGAGGACCAGACCCTGCGCGCCATGGCGTGGGAAGGGCTGGAACACCGCATGGCCACCATGGCGCTGGACGAGGCGGTGCAGACCCGCTACCGCGAGCGGCTGACGTTCGAGCTGGATATCATTTCCAAAATGGGGTTCCCCGGCTACTTCATGATCGTGGCCGACTTTATCCAGTGGGCCAAGGGGCATGGTATTCCCGTGGGGCCGGGGCGTGGGTCGGGTGCGGGCTCGCTGGCCGCCTGGGCGCTGACCATTACCGATATCGACCCCATCCCCTTCAACCTGCTGTTCGAGAGGTTCCTCAACCCCGAGCGCGTGTCCATGCCTGACTTTGATATCGATTTCTGTCAGGACCGGCGTGACGAGGTCATCGCCTATGTCCGGCGCGAATACGGGGCCGACCGCGTGGCCCAGATCATTACCTTCGGCAAGTTGCAGGCCCGTGCGGCCGTGCGTGACGTGGGGCGTGTGCTGGGGCTGCCTTACGGCATGGTCAACCGCGTGGCCGAGCTTATACCCAACAACCCCGCAAAGCCCGTCACCCTCAAGGAGGCCATAGCGGGCGAACCTAAATTGCAGGAAATGCGTGACAGCGACGAGGCTTTGCGCAGATTGCTCGAAATTGCCCAGCAGCTTGAAGGCCTGTTCCGCCACGCCAGTACGCACGCCGCGGGGGTGGTGATCGGGGACCGCCCGCTGGTGGAGCTTGTGCCCCTCTACCGAGACCCCAAGAGCGACACGCTGGTCACCCAGTACAACATGAAGTTTGTGGAGCAGGCGGGGCTGGTCAAGTTCGACTTTCTGGGCCTGACAACCCTGACCATTCTCAAGCGCGGTGTGGATTTTATCCACCGCATGGGCAAGGAGGTGGACCTGGCCACCATCCCCCTGAACGACGCGGCTACATATGACATGCTCAGCCGGGGGGATACGGCAGGCGTGTTCCAGTTTGAAGGTGCAGGCATGCGTGACGTGCTCAAGCAGATGCGCCCCACCCGGCTGGAAGACCTGATTGCCGCCGTGGCCCTGTACCGCCCCGGCCCAATGGCCAATATTCCCGATTACTGCCGCCGCAAACATGGCGAGGCGTGGGAACCCCCGCATGAGGAAATCCGCGAAATTCTTGAAGAGACCTATGGCATCATGGTCTATCAGGAACAGGTCATGCAGATTGCCCAGAAAATGGCGGGGTACAGTCTGGGCGGGGCCGATCTGCTCCGCCGCGCCATGGGTAAGAAAATCCGCTCGGAAATGGACCACCAGCGCGAAATCTTTACCAAGGGTGCAACCGGGCGCGGCATAGACCACGACAAGGCGGTGGAGGTGTTTGACCTCATGGCCAAGTTCGCGGATTACGGGTTTAACAAATCCCATGCCGCAGCCTACGCTTTTGTCTCCTACCAGACGGCATGGATGAAGGCCAACCACCCCGTGGCCTTCCTTGCGGCCTGCATGTCGCTTGCGCGTGAGCGCACGGAAAAGCTGGCGGCCCTGCGGCAGGAGGCCGAGCGCATGGGCATTACCGTGCTGCCACCAGACATAAACCACTCAGAGGCCGATTTTGCCGTGGAGGTCATGCCCAACGGGGAATACGCCATCCGTTACGCTCTGGCGGCGGTTAAAAAAGTTGGTTTTGGGGCCATGGAAGTTCTTGTGGCCACACGCGGGGACAAGCCCTTTGCCGACCTGGCCGATTTTGCAACGCGCATAGACCCCAGACACATCAACCGCATGCAAATGGAAAACCTGGCCAAGGCAGGGGCGTTTGAGTGCCTGGATGCAAACCGTGCCCGCGTTTTCCATTCCGCCGATGCCCTGTTGCGCCGTGCCCATAGCCAGGCGCAGGAGGCGGCCTCTGGCCAGATCGGCCTGTTTGGGGGTGGGGGGCAGAAGGAACCCCTGCGCCTGGCCGATGGCCCGGACTGGCCGGAGTTTGAAAAACTGGCGATGGAAGCAGAGGCTGTTGGTTTTCACATGACCGCGCACCCGCTGGACGCCTATGGCCCCGTTCTGCGCCGGTTGGGTGTTGTCAAATCCTCCCAGTTGCTCACGGCGGCGGAGGCGGGGGTCAGTCGTGTCAAAATCGCGGGCTGTGTCGTGGACCGCAAGGAACGCCCCACCCGCACGGGGAACAAAATGGCGTGGGTGCGCCTGTCCGACGCCACGGGTGGGTGCGAGGTGACCGTGTTTTCCGAAGTGCTGGGGCGTGTGCGTGACAGTCTGGTCGCCGGGCGCGCGGTGCTGGTTACGGCCGAGCTCAAGCTGGAGGGCGAGGCCATGCGCATTACCGCGTCCGATATTGTGGACCTGGAGCAGGCGGCCGCACAGGGCCAGAGCGAAATGCGGATATGGCTGGAAAATGAAGAGGCCCTGCCTGCCCTGCAAACCGTTCTGGCCGAACAGAAAGGAGGGGCTGGGCATATTGTGCTGCTCCCCGGCGTGGCCGAAAGCTGCGATGTGGAAATCCGCTTGCGCGGGGGGTACAGGATCACCCCCCTGCTGGGGCAGAAACTGCGTACACTTGCCGGTATTTCCCGCGTGGAGCAGGTCTAGCCCGTGGCATGGGTGCGCGCGCTGCCATGGCGGGAGCCCGATACGGTTCTGGCCATGTGGGGAGGGGCGCCCTGGTGCGCTTTTCTCGATAGCGGGGGTACGCTGGACGGGCGCGGGCGGTGGCGCATATTCTGCCATCATCCCCGTCATACCCTGCGTGTTTTTGCAAACAGGGTAGAGCTGGATGATGTCTCCGTGGCCCTGGGCGCACCTGGGCAGGTATTGGATATCCTGCGCGGAATACAGCAAGGTTT
>CALCDN010000171.1 GCA_937900755.1 uncultured Acetobacter sp.
GGGGTGGGCCGTGGCCAGTTGCCGCCACAGGGGCAGGTAATTGGTGGTGGGCCAGATTTTGCCAACCCAGTTGGCGGTGGGGCCGAGGGCGATAATCGGCGCATCGGGCGTGGAGGGCGGAATAATACGGGCGGCGGCCTGCCGGTCCGCGTCATTCAGCCAGACCGTGGGGTGCGGGGCGGGGGACAGGCCGAGCAAAGCGCCCAGATGCCCAACCCGGCGGCCGGGCCTGCGGCCACCACGCATGACAAGCCGCCGCCCCGAACGCAGGGCGAAACTGATGACCGAACCGCGCAGGTCCACCGTCATGTCCCATCGTGTGCAGACGCAGGCTTTCCACAGGTCCAGCCAGTGCCGGTCGTAGCTGCGTTTGCGCATGACCAGAACCCGCTCGAGTCCGGGCATGTGGCTGAACAGCCCGGCGGCCACCGGCCCGCAGGCAACGGTTATGCGTGCATCGGGCCACTGCTGCAAAAGCGTGTTGAGAATACCGGTGGAAAGCACCGCATCCCCCAGACGGGTGGCCGTGATGAAAAGAATACGCATGCCATCAGGCTATACTGCCTTTGCGGGGCATTTCCAAGCAAGGTGGATATGGACATTTACGCAGCGTATGCCAGAAGATGGAGCGGGCTTGTGCAAGGCGTCCGGCTCGTATGGAGCGGACCTGCAGGCTTTGGTCCATATGTCTGGACAATAAGGGTATTTTGGCAATGATACAGAAAGGTTTTTTGCTGGCGTCCATCGGGGGGCTGGTTGCTGTGGTTGTGTGTGCTCCAGCCCATGCGGCGCAGACGCGCTGGACGCCTGCGGCCTGCGGCGCGGAACCGGCCGCACCCGTGGTTGATGTGTCCAGCGTGGAAAAATATAATGCCAGCGTGGACAAGGTGAGCGCTTACGAAAAAGCGGCCCGCGCCTACAATGCCTGCGTGTCCAAAACTGCGCTGAAGGAGGAAACCGCGATCAGCAATGATGCGCGGGACCAGATCGCCTATGTCCACGAAGGCAGTACCGCCGTGCAGCAGCGCATAGGCGCGAACTTTACCCAGTTGACAACAGCGCTCAAGGCCGGGGGTGCCAGGTTGCAAAAAGCGGCGCATTAGGCCGCTTTTGGGCTTTTGAATACGGCCTGTTGGCCCGCAAGGCGGCATAACAGGCACGCAACAGACACGCTGCGCCTTGTATGATGCGTCCGGCTGGGGCAGATATGCCATTATACGGACAGGCATGCATTGGCAGGAACAGGAACGGGCCGGATCGTGGCAGAGGATATTTACCGGGAAGTTGACGAAGAGCTCAAGGCTGAACGCATGCGCGCGGTCGCCCGGCGGTATGCCGGCGTGGCCGTGGCCGCTGTGGTGGCCGTGGTCGCGGGTGCGGGCCTCTGGTCATGGCAACTGGCGCAGCACAAGGCTCTGGATCAGGCGGCGACAGGCACGTATCTGCTCGCCCTGCGCCAGACCGACCACCTGCCCGACCAGGTGGGGGGCTCCCCTGTGGCTCTTGCGGGTAATGCCCTGAATGGCCTGGATTCCTTGCAAAAACTGGCCACATCGGGCGATCAGGGCGTTGCCGTGCTGGCCCGGATGCAGGAGGCCGCGGTGCAGGCCGCGCGGGGGGATGCCCAGGCCGCGCTGGCCGCATGGAACACCGTGCAGGATAATCCGAAGGCGGACCCGGCCCTGCGCGCCATTGCAACCCTGTTGTGGTGCCAGCACCAGTTGGATACGGGGGATATTCCCACCCTGCGCTCACGCCTTTCCCTGCTGAGCGGGCAGGGGCAGGCGTGGAGTGGCCTTGCCGTGGAAGCGCTGGCCGTGCTGGACGTGCGTGAGGGGCACAGGGATGATGCGCGCAAAAAACTGTCTGCCCTTGTGGACTCGGCCGAAATACCCGCAGGGGTACGCAACCGGGCGCAGGCCATGATGCAGGCCCTTGAGCCGTCAGCAGGATAGAACCATGAGCAGCAAGACACATATTGGCGCCGCCGCCCGGTCCGGCATGACCCGCAGGAGCCTGCTCGCAGGTGCGGCCCTGGCCCCCACCCTGGTCGCTTGTGGTGACGACGAAGACGACAAAAAACCCCTTCTGGCCGGGCATCGCACGGATGTGCTGTCCTCTGGTGCGGGGCTGATGGTGGACAAGGAAGACCATACAGCCATTACGCTGCCCGCCGCGATTACGGTGTCTGAATGGCCGATCAGCGGCCGGGTGCCCGAGCATACGGGCAGCAACTTCGCGTGGAGAGGGCTTAACCGCCGCTGGAAGCACAGCATTGGCGCGGGTATTTCCGAGCCGGACCTTATGGCGTGGGCAGCCCTTGGCTCCCTTGGGCGGGGCATGCTGGCCTGCGTGCCGCTGGTGCATAACGGGCGGCTGTTCGTCATGGATGCGCAGGGCATTGTGCGTGCCTTTACATGGCCTTCCATGCGGCATGTGTGGACCTTTAACCCCCGGCCCAAGCAGTCCCGCTCAAGCAATACCGGTGGTGGCATCGGGGTTAACGGGGACGTGCTGTATATTGTGGACGGCATTTCGCAGGCGATTGCCGTTTATGCCGCGACCGGCAAGGTCAAGTGGCGGACCGATGTGGGCACGCCCGGCCGCTCCGCCCCGACCATTGCCGAGGGGCGTGTCTATTTTGGCACCATTGATGAGCGGTTTTTTGCACTCGATGCCGCCAGCGGCCACCAGATATGGACCTACGCCGCGACTGCCGCCGAAACCACGGTGTTTGGCCAGGCTGCTCCCGCTTACGCCAACGGCGTTGTGGTGGCCGGTTTTGGCGGGGGCGACCTGATCGCCTTCCGCGCGGAAAGTGGCGAGGTTGTCTGGAGCGAAATGCTCGGCAATGTCGGCTCCCAGGCCAGCACGCTCAACCTCAACTGCGTGCGTGGCCTGCCAGTTATCGTTGGCAGCGTGGTTTACGCGATCAGCATGGCGCAGGTTCTGGCCGCGGTGGATATTCGTACGGGCCGCCGTGTGTGGGAGCGTTCCGTTGCCAGCCAGAACAGCCTTCTGTGCGTGGGGGACTGGCTGTATATTGTCTCCCTCGACCAGCAGGTCGCCTGTATCGACCGTCTTTCGGGCCATGTGCGCTGGATCACCCAGCTCCGCCGCTTCCGCAAAATCAAGGAAAGCAAGGATATTGTCACATGGTTCGGCCCCATCATGGCGGGTGGCCAGCTTGTGTGCCTGAGCACGCTGCCAGAAAACGGCATGGTCCGCATCAACCCGCAGACCGGCGCAATTATCTCTATTGATCCAATGGAGGCCACCTCCTTCGTGCCTCCCATTGTTGTGGACAACCAGATGCTTATCGTAATGAATGACGGAAACCTGATCTCCTATGGTTGAACGTCGCAAGCCCATGCGCCCCCTCCCGCCGATACCGACGGGGGACCTTCCGGTTGTTGTTATTGCCGGTCGCCCCAATGTGGGCAAATCCACCCTGTTCAACCGTCTGGTCGGGCGCAGGCAGGCACTCGTGGCCGATACACCCGGTGTTACCCGTGACCGCAAGGAAGGCGTGGCCCTGGTGCGTGGCCGCCACATAAGGCTGATCGACACGGCAGGGCTGGAAGAAGCCGCCCCCGAGAGCCTGTTTGGCCGCATGCGCGCCTCTTCCGAGAGTGCGGTGCAGGAAGCGGACCTTATTCTGTTCTGCATAGATGCGCGCGCGGGCATTACGCCCACGGACGAGCATTTTGCCAAATGGATCCGCCGCCAGAACCGCCCTGTGTTGCTGATTGCCAACAAGGCTGAAGGCAGGCAGGGCACGGCGGCCGCGTTGGAGGCTTACAGGCTGGGGCTGGGTGACCCGCTGGGCCTGTCCGCCGAGCACGGCGAGGGTGTGACCGACCTGATGTGGGAAATTGCCGAACGCCTGCCCGCAGACAAGGTGGGTGTGGAGGAAGAAGAGGACGAATGGGCGCCCGAGCCTGAACTCTCGGAAGAGGAAGACATTCGTCCGACCGGCCCGCTCAAGGTTGCTATTGTGGGGCGGCCCAATGCGGGCAAGTCCACGTTGCTGAACACCCTTTTGGGTGAAGAACGCATGATTACCGGTCCCGAGCCGGGGCTTACGCGCGATTCCATTGCCGTAACCCTGCATGATGGGGACGACAAGTTCGAGATTGTTGATACGGCAGGCCTGCGCAAGAAGGCCCGTATTGACGAGGCGTTGGAAAAAATGTCCGTCTCCGCCTCCATCGAGGCGCTGAAAATGGCGGAAGTCGCGGTTCTGGTGCTGGATGCAACACTGGGTGTGCATGAGCAGGACCTCCAGATCGCCCGTCTGATCGAGCGCGAAGGGCGGGCCTGCGTGCTTGCCCTGAACAAGTGGGACGCGGTGGAAGACCGCACGGCTACGCGCAAGGCCATTATGGACCGGTTGAGCATTTCCCTCGCCCAGATGCGCGGCGTGCCTGTTGTTACGTTTTCGGCCCTTACCGGCTCGGCCGTGCAAAAGCTGCTCCCCGCCGTGCGTGAGGCATGGACGGTGTGGAACGCCCGTGTTCCCACGGGTGCGCTGAACCGCTGGTTCGAGGAAATGCTCGAACGCCACCAGCCACCCCTGGTGGATGGCAGGCGGCTCAAGCTGCGCTACATGACGCAGGTCAAGTCCCGTCCACCCACCTTTGTTATTTTTGGTACCAGGGCCGAGCAGATGCCCGATGACTACAAGCGGTATCTGGTCAATGGCCTGCGTGAGACGTTTGACCTGCCGGGCGTGCCCATTCGGCTGCAAACGCGGGGCACCAAAAACCCGTATGCAAATAATCCCTGACCCCAACAGGTCAGGATTTGCACAAAAGGGTGTCTGCTGCGGCTTTGTCTTGGGCTGACAGGTCTGCCACAGGCAGTATGGCGCCCCAACAAGGAGCCCAGAGCCGAGCATGACGCCCCCACAGCAGCAGCCCCCGTCCAGCCAGTCCACCCTGCCCGACGGGTTGCAGGGTTCGGCCAGAAACTGGGCCATGCTGGCGGTGTCCCTGTCTGTTTTTCTGGCACTGCTGGACTACGCCATTGCCAATGTGGCCCTGCCCGACATTGCGCGCGACCTCAGGGCGTCCTCCTCCTCTTCCATCTGGATTGTCAATGCGTACCAGATGGCCAGCCTGGTTTCGCTGCTGCCCCTGGCGGCCCTTGGTAGTCGCGTGGGGTTTGCGCGGCTGTGCCGGGCGGGTATCGTGCTTTTCATGGCGGCCTCGCTCCTGTGCGCCACGGCGACCAGCCTGCCTGTTCTGGCGGGGGCGCGGGTGTTGCAAGGTATTGGCGGGGCCTGCATCATGAGCGTGAATATCGCGCTGGTGCGCTTTATTTACCCCCAGGCCGAAATCGGGCGCGGCATGGCGCTTAACGGGCTTGTTGTCGCACTTGGCGTGGCTTTGGGGCCAACGGCTGCCGCGGGAATTCTCACCTTTGCATCCTGGCCGTGGCTGTTCTGGATCAACCTGCCTTTGGGGGCCGCAGCCCTTGGCATGGCGTTTTATGCCCTGCCCAACACCCCGCGCGCGCCCCACATGCCCGATGTTACCGGCAGCGCGCTGTGCGTTGTGGCCTTTGGGGCCTGCGTTATGGGGGGGGATGGCCTGGCCCATGCCCAGAACTGGGTTGCCTCGGCGCTGCTGCTGGCCTGCGGGCTTATGGCGGGGGCATGGCTGGTGCGGCGCGAGGCGCATCTGGCCCAGCCGATCCTGCCGGTGGACCTTTTGCGGCGGCCCGATTTTGTCGTGGCGTTCACCACCGGGTTCTGTGGATTTATTGCGTCCAATTTCTATATCGTTTCCATGCCTTTTACCTTGCATGACGCACTGGGCCTGAGTTCGGCCCAGACCGGGCTGCTGATTACGCCATGGCCTATCGGCATCATGCTTTCGGCTCCGGTTATCCGCCGGGTGGCGGACCGTATTTCCGCTGGAGTGCTTTCCTCCATCGGGTTGGGGTTGACGGCCTCGGGCTTTTTCCTGCTCTGGCAACTGCCCAGCCACCCTGCCCTGTGGGACATTGCCTGGCGCACAGGCCTTGCCGGGTGGGGGTTCGGGTGTTTTCAGCCTCCCAACAACAGGGCGATGATGGTGGCCGCCCCCATGCACAGGGCCGGTGGGGCCAGTGGCATGGTGCAGGTGGCCCGTCAGGCCGGGCAGACGGTGGGAGCCATGGGGGTTGCCGCCTTTTTTACCTTTTGGGCCGCAGGGGCCAACCGCGAGTGCCTGTTGGTGGCGGGCTGCGTGGCCCTGTTCGCGGCCTTGCTCAGTGCAAGCCGCCTGCTGGTCAGGCGTTGACCCGGTGCGTCCAAGGGGCGGCGCAGGGAAGGGGAGCGTGGGATGAGGACATGCCTTGTCTACCGGGACAGAATTTTGCCGGTTTCCGAACAGGCGTTCATGCGCAGGCAGTACATGGCCTTCAGCCAGCTTCGTCCATATTGGGTGGGTTGCCACCGCGATAACCCTCCGGCGGATCTGGCCCGCACCCTGCGGATTATTGGCGAGGGCTCGGTGCTGGGGCCGCTGCGCCGTCTTGCGTTCAGGCAGATGGGGTGGGGTGCGGGCCACGCCGTGGCGGATCTGGCGCCTGTTGTGGTGCATGCCCAGTTTGGCCGTGGGGGAGCACTGGCGCTCCCCATGGCCCAGCAGTTGGGCCTGCCGCTGGTGGTCACGTTCCATGGAGGGGACGCCTTCAAGGACAGGCATTACGGGAACCACTTCCCTCCCCCCATTTTCCAGCGCCGGTGGCAGGCGTTGCGGGACTATGCGGCGCTGTTTGTGTGCGTGTCCGATGGGGTGCGTGACAAGCTGCTGGAGCGCGGCGCGCCAGCCCACAAGCTGGAGGTGCTTACCATTGGCACGGAGGATACGGCCCTTGCCCGTGGGCCGTTTGACCGGCTGGTGTTTGCCGGACGCTTCGTGGAAAAAAAGGGGCTGCCTGTTCTGCTGGACGCCCTGCACATTCTGGCGGCGCAGGGGATAACCCCCCCCGTGGTGCTGGCCGGGGATGGTCCGCTGCGCCCGGCCATGGAACGGCGTGCCGTGGGGCTTACGCATGTGTGTTTTACAGGCTGGTTGGGTGCAAGGCCGCTGCGCCAGCAGCTTGAGCATGCAGTAGCACTGGTTGTGCCCAGTGTGCGTGCGGCGGGGGGGGACCGGGAGGGCCTGCCCAGTGTTGCGGCCGAAGCCATGATGTGTGGCGTGCCGGTC
>CALCDN010000172.1 GCA_937900755.1 uncultured Acetobacter sp.
CCCAGGGTCGGCCCGGGCTGGAAGCTCCTGACGCCATATTTGTTGGCGGTGGGGCCAGCAGGGCGGGGGTTATGGAACAGGCATGGGCGGCCCTGCGTCCGGGTGGACGCATGGTGGTCAATGGGGTTGTGGTGGAAACCGAAACCCGTCTTGTGCAGGCCATGCAGGAATGGGGGGGGCGGTTGCCCCGCCGTTCCATCGCCCGGTTGGATGGGGTGGGGGGCTTTCATGCCTTTCGCCCCGCCATGACCGTTACCCAATGGGTGGCCTGCAAGCCATATGCCACATGATTGTGGTGGGCATGGGGTGGCAAAAGGCCGCATTGGCCGAGCACGCGCTGGAACTGGTCGCGCGTAGCCTGCGCACGGCGGGGGGCGTGAGCCCCGACTATATCGCGGTCCCGGACTTTAAGGTCGGGGACAGCCTGCCCCATCTGGTCGCGCGTGCATGGGGGGCGGGTGTGCTGTGGGTAACGCACGCGCAACTGCGGCAGATGCAGGCAGCCTGCCCTACAGGGTCGGCCACGGTCATGGGGCATGTGGGGGTTGCATCCGTGGCCGAGGCATGCGCCCTTGCCGGCGCGGGGGCTGGCGCATATTTGTGTCTGCCCCGCCAGGTATTCTGTGGTGTCACCTGCGCGGTGGCGGAAGGAGAGAGGAAGTGACGGTTCATTTTATTGGTGCAGGCCCTGGTGCTGCGGATCTGTTGACCATCAGGGGGCGTGACCTTCTGGCCTCCTGCCCGGTCTGCCTTTACGCAGGCTCCATTGTTCCGCCGGACATGCTTCAGTATTGCCCTGAAGATGCGCGTCTGGTGGATACGGCCCCCATGTCCCTGGACGAGATTGAGGCCGAATATGTGCGCGCGCATAACGCCGGGCAGGACGTGGCGCGCCTGCACTCGGGGGACCTCGCCATTTACAGTGCGGTGGCCGAGCAGGTGCGCAGGCTGGAGCGCAACGCCATTCCATGGACCATGACACCGGGCGTGCCCGCGTTTGCCGCGGCCGCATCCGTTCTGGGGCGGGAATTGACCGTACCGGGTGTCGCCCAGAGTGTTGTGCTGACGCGTGTGAACGGCCGCGCCTCCGCCATGCCCGAGCGCGAAAAGCTGAAATCTTTTGCCGCCACGGGGGCAACCCTGGCTATTCATCTTGCCGTGCATGCCCTGGGCCGCATTGTGGCGGAGCTGACGCCGTTTTATGGCGCGCAGTGCCCTGTAGCCATTGTGGCGCGTGCGTCATGGCCAGACCAGCTGGTCTTGCATGGCACGTTGGAAAGCATTGAAAAAGAACTGGAACACAATCCCATCGAGCGCACCGCGCTGGTGCTGGTAGGGCCAGCCCTTGCCGGTCTGGCCGGGCGGGAAAGCGCTCTGTATGACCCGGATTACCGCCGCCGCTTTCGGAGTTGAACGGGGGGCTTAAAGGGGCAAAGGCCCCGTAGCCCTGCCCACAAGCTCTGCCGCACGGTCAAACACCAGCACGTCCAGTGCCACGGGGGCCGGGCTGAGGGTCTGGTGAGCAACATCCCATGCCTTGTGCGCGATCAGGTTCCCCAGGGGGAAGGTGTGGGCGCGGGCAAGCAAAAAGGCTTCCGCAACCGTGGGGCTGGCTTCGATCAGGCCCGGCAGGCCGTCTGGTGCACCATGTTGGGCGGCCAGTCGGGCAAGGGCTGGCATATCCGCCTGGCTGCGGCTGGAATGGAGGTCCAGGCACCCCTGGCCCAGCTTGGTCATTTTGGCAATGCCGCCAGCAAGGCTCAGGCGGGGGACCGGGTGGTGGCGCAGGTATTTGAGCAGGCCACCTGCAAAATCCCCCATTTCAATCAGGGCCATGTCGGGCAGGGCATACAGGGCCTGCCCCGCTTTTTCGGACACATTGCCTGTGGCCCCGAGGATATGGGGCAATTTTTCGGCCCGGGCCACATCAACGCCACGGTGTATGCTCTCTATCCATGCCGAGCACGAAAACGGCATGACAATGCCCGTAGTGCCCAGAATGGACAGCCCCCCCACAATGCCCAACCGGGCATTGAGCGTGCGTTGCGCCAGTTCCTGCCCGTTATCAATGCTGATTGTGACCTCCGCATCCGGGGGAACGCCGTTATTGGCCTGGGTCAGGGCCGTGCGGATCATGGCGCGTGGGGTGGGGTTGATGGCAGGCTCACCCGGTGGCAGCGGCAGGCCGGGGCGCGTAATGGTGCCAACGCCAGCCCCGGCCCGGAACACAATGCCCGCCCCCGCGGCCAGGGCGCGTACCGTGCAGCGGATCATGGCGCCATGGGTAATGTCGGGGTCGTCTCCGGCGTCCTTTATCACGGCGGCGCATGGAGCGTCGGGCGTGCCGGTAAACTGGCACAGGCTGAACGCGACCTCCCGACCAGAAGGTAGGGTAATCCATACGCTGGCCGGGGGCTCGTGCCCTTGCAGCACCATCCATGCGGCCTTGGCCGCGGCGGTTGCGCAACTGCCCGTGGTCCAGCCACGGCGGAGGGGGGGAGGCGTTAGCGTCATGCCCTGTTCGTGTCTCATATTATGCACAACCGATGCAAATATGAAAAAGCGGGAAGGCGGAATATGGAGGGCGCGGGAGTTTAGGACTGGCCGAGAAAAGCGGTCTTGTGGAGGTGCTGCTCGCGCCAGGCCCGGGGGGAGTGGCCACTCCATTTGCGAAAAGCGCGGCTGAAAGCACTTGTCTCGGTATAGCCCAGGGCCATGGCGATTTCTCCCATGTCCGGGCCGGGCTGGCCGAGTTGGCGGCAGGCCTCGGCGTAGCGCACTTCTTCGAGCAGTGTGCCAAAGGAAAGGTCGAACTGAGCCAGCCTGCGTTGCAGCGTCCATGCGGGCATGTTCATGCGCTGGGCGATGTCGGAGAGGGTGCAGCAGCGCTCGGCCAGCCCCGAGCGGATATGGCTTGTTATCTGCTCCTTGAGTGAGGGTGCGGATGCGACCGGCCTAGCGCCCAGGTGATTGCGGGAGAGGGAAATAAGTGATGCCCGCATGATTTCGAGCATATTCGCATTGGCTTTGGGCATGGCGCGCGCCAGCCCCGCCTTGCGGAAGAGCAGGGCGTTGGTGGTCTGGCCAAAGCGGATGTCGGCCTGAAAAGCATCCCGGTGCTCATTGGCCTGTTCGGGCTGGTGGTGCTCGAACAAGACCGCTTCGGGCACCCAGTCCGCTCCCATGGCGTGGCGTAGAACATTGCAGAACATGCCCATGGTCAGTTCCGCATCATGCCTGCGTTGGGTAATGGCAGGGTCCTGGATGGCGTATTCGAGCCGGAGCAACCCGTTGTCCAGTTCGACCAGTTGCGTGTGGGTGTTGCACTGGTGGTAGCAAAAATGGCTGGCCAGATTGCGCACCGCATCCTCAACCGTTGCGGAGAGGAGCGCAATATACCCCACAAGCCCCAGCATTTCCGGCTGGAACTGCTGGCCAAACCACAGGCCCAGGTTACCGTCTCGCGTCTCACGCGCGGCTTCTTCGAACAGGCGGCAGTAAGCGGTCAGGTCCAGCCTGTCGGTTGGCAGGGCGAACTGGCCGGTGGACAGGCCGGAACGCCCGGCAATCCGCTCAACATCCCCCCCGCGGGAGGTAATAAACTGCTCAACACCGGTTGCTGCTGCGGCCAGCACGCCAGATGTCGGGCTTTGCATCGGGTCAGACATGGCAGGATACGTCTATGAAAGGGTGCATTTTGTTTTGAATCATCAATAAATTGTTCCCTCCAGTCAAGTCCGAACCCATGGGATGCTGCTATTGTAACGATATCGAACTAAATTGCGAGGCGCTTTGTTCGTGGCCCTTGCAACAGACGTGCGCCGTGCAGGGGCGGGAGGCTTGGGCAGATGGGATATCGTCACAGACTGGGGGGGGAGAGCTACCATTTCCAAGATATCAAAACCCTTCTTGCTGTCGCCTCTTCCGTGCGGTCGGGGGACCAGTTGGCCGGGTTGGCCGCCCAGTCCGATGCGCAGAGAATGGCTGCCCGCTACGCCCTGGCCGATGTGCCCTTGCGCAGTTTTGTTGAAACCGCCCTTGTCCCCTATGAGGAGGACGAGGTCACGCGCCTGATCGTGGATACCCACGACCACAAGGCCTTTGCACCCATAGCGCACATGACCGTTGGAGAGTTCCGTGACTGGTTGCTCTCGCATGATGCGGACACCCCGGCCCTTGCCCGGATTGCCCCCGGCGTCACGCCAGAAATGGCGGCTGCCGTGAGCAAACTCATGCGCAACCAGGATTTGATGAGTGTTGCGCGCAAAATTCAGGTCGTGACCCGCTTTCGTAATACAATCGGCCTGCCTGGTTGCCTGTCTTCGCGCCTGCAACCCAACCACCCGACCGATGACCTTAAGGGAATTGCGGCCTCCACGCTCGATGGTCTGCTGTATGGCATGGGGGACGCCGTTATAGGCATCAACCCGGCCACGGACAGCGTTGCCAATGGCATGGCCCTGCTGGACATGCTCGACCATGCCCGCCAGCTTTACGATATTCCAACCCAGACCTGTGTGCTGACGCATGTGACCAACACGCTGGAGATTATGAACCGTGGCGGCGCTGTGGACCTTGTCTTCCAGTCCGTTGCGGGCACGCAAAAGGCGAACGAGGGCTTTGGCGTCAACCTAGCCATTCTGCGCGAGGCGCATGAGGCGGCTCTGGCACTCGGGCGCGGGACGGTCGGGCAGAATGTGATGTATTTTGAAACGGGGCAGGGGGCGGCCCTGTCCGCTGGTGCGCATCACGGTATTGACCAGCAGACGGTAGAGGCCCGCGCCTACGCCGTGGCGCGGGCGTTCAACCCGTTGCTGGTCAATACCGTGGTCGGGTTTATTGGCCCCGAATACCTGTATGACGGCAAGCAGGTCATCCGCGCGGGGCTGGAGGACCATTTTTGCGCCAAGCTCATGGGTGTGCCCATGGGGTGTGACGCCTGCTACACAAACCACGCCGAGGTCGACCAGGACGACATGGACAACCTGATGACCCTGCTGGGGGTTGCGGGCATTACCTTCCTGATCGGGGTGCCGGGCGCGGATGACATCATGCTCAATTATCAGAGCCTGTCATTCCACGATATTCTGACAGTACGGCACGCGCTGGGTGCGCGGCCCGCGCCAGAGTTCGCCGCATGGCTGGAGCGCATGGGCCTGTATGACCCGCTGGCCAACCAGATGCGTCCGCTGGAGCTGGGGCAAACGCAACTGGCAAGACTGGTGACCGCGGCATGATGGAACCAGCCAAACCCGGTATTCCCCCCCGCGCGGGCATGGACGACTGGCAGCCCCTGCGCGGCCTGACCCGTGCGCGCATTGGCCAGGGCCGAAGTGGTAACGCGCAACGCACGACCGATGTGCTGGCTTTTCAGGCAGCACACGCCCAGGCGCGCGATGCGGTGCATGCACCATTGAATGTGCAGGCCATGGAGCAGCAACTGCAAGGCGGCTCCTGCGTGCATGTGCAAAGCCGGGCTACGGACAGGGCCACATACCTGCGCCGCCCGGACCTGGGGCGCAGGCTTTGTGAACGCTCCCTCCACCAGTTGCACAAGGGCGAGTGGGACGTTGTGTTCGTGGCGGCGGATGGTTTGTCCTCCATTGCCACGCAAACGAATGCCATTCCCTTTTTCAAGGCCATGGGGCCGCTTTTGCCTGGCTGGCGCATTGCGCCTTTGGTCATTGCCACGCAAGGCCGCGTCGCCCTGGGAGATGAGATTGCTCAGGCCATGGGGGCCAGACTGGTCGTGATGATGATTGGCGAACGACCAGGCCTGAGTGTGGCGGACAGCCTGGGTATCTACCTGACATACGCACCGTATGTCGGCTGCCCGGATTCCTCGCGGAACTGTCTGTCTAACATTCATGCGCACGGCATGACGATACCTGCGGGCGCAAGCAAGTTGGCATGGCTGATGCAGGAGGCAAACCGGCTTGGGCTTACGGGGGTCGGCCTTAAAGATGCTGCACCGGACAAGGTGTTAGGCAAAGACACACCATCTTTACATGATAAGGACACAAACGCATGAGTGAGAGCAGCGGGACTAAGCTCAGCCAGTCTCTCGGTGCCTTCCATTTGTGGGGGATCGCCGTTGGACTTGTCATTTCTGGCGAGTACTTTGGCTGGAGCTATGGGTGGGGAACCGCCGGAACGCTTGGGTTTCTGGTGGCCACCGTTTTTGTGGCCCTGATGTACACCGCTTTTATTTTCAGTTTTACGGAACTGACATGCTCCATCCCGCATGCGGGGGGGCCGTTTGCCTACAGTTTTCGGGCTTTGGGGCGCTGGGCAGGGCTGATTGCAGGCCTGGCGACACTGATCGAGTTTATTTTTGCTCCCCCCGCCATTGCCCTGGCCATTGGGGCATACCTGAACGTGCAGTTCCCTGGCCTTTCCCCCAAGGTTGAGGCTTTGGGAGCGTATCTGGTGTTCATGACGCTCAATATTGTTGGCGTGCATATTGCCGCAACTTTTGAATTGTTCATTACCATTGCAGCCATTGTCGAACTTCTGGTTTTCATGGGTGTGGTGGCGCCAGCATTTTCGTGGGACCATTTTCTGGCTGATGGCTGGGGTGGGGCACCGCATTTTGGCTGGCAGGCGCTGGGGGGCATTTTTGCGGCAATGCCGTTTGCCATCTGGTTTTTTCTGGCCGTGGAAGGTGTCGCCATGGCGGCGGAAGAGGCGCGGGATGCACGGCGCTCCATTCCCATCGCCTATATTGCCGGTATTCTTACCCTGGTCACCCTTGCTTTTGGGGTCATGATCTTTGCCGGTGGCGTTGGGGACTGGCATGCCCTGTCCAACCTGAATGATCCGTTGCCACAGGCCATGAAGCAGGTTGTGGGCGCGCATAGTGGCTGGTTGCACATGCTGGTCTGGCTTGGACTTTTTGGGCTGGTGGCCTCCTTGCATGGGATTATCATGGGGTATGCGCGCCAGATGTTCGCCCTGGCCCGCGCGGGGTTCCTGCCGGAGGTTCTGGGGCGGTTGCATCCGCGTTTTAAAACGCCATATGTGGCGACGCTGGCTGGTGGCGCCATTGGTATTGCCGCGATTTTCTCTGATGACCTGATAAGTATTCAGGGACAGTCTTTGACGGCGACCTTGGTAACCATGTCTGTTTTTGGTGCGTTGACCATGTATATGCTGAGCATGGTCAGCCTGTTTCGTCTGCGCCGGACGGAGCCTTTGCTGGAACGGAGCTATAAAGCTCCACTCTACCCTGTACTGCCAGGTTTTGCCCTTGTGGCGGCCATGATTGCTCTCGCTGTCGTAATTTATTACAACATCGAAATATTTTTTATCTATTCATCAATCATGTTGGTTTGTACAGTATTTTTCATGAGTAAGTTCAAAAGAGAGTGAGTCGCAACCACAAGGCATGGTTTTCTTTCTTGGATTGGAATTGATGTGATGCGTAAAAACTTTGTTCAGGAAGTTAATTTCCTTCTTGCCGCGTGTGTGTCTGGTGGCTCATTGCTTGCGTCGTATGCCAATGCGGCGGAAACGGGGGGGGCACCCACACTCAGCACGGCCCAGGTTGTCAACGCGCCCATGAGCGCGCCACCCGAGGCGGAAAAAGCCGCAGGCACGCCTAGCGATGGGGAGGAAGTCCCCGCTGCGGTCAATAGTGAAGATGATGCCATGAAGCCCACCGTGGGCAACCTGTTCCAGCCCAAGGCGGGGCAGACCCCCACCTACTGGCAGGGCCTGGAGGCACATGTGTCGGTTGAAGGGGGCGTGAGCGGTAACCCGTGGACGCGTTCTGGCCGCAACTTTGCACAGTACTATACCGATCGCGCCAATACGGCGACACTGAACCAGATCATGGGGTCCATCTCCCACCCCGTTACCTCTGTTGGCAAAGGGTACGGTCTGGGCTTCGTGTTTGAAGCCATGTATGGCTCGGACGCCCGGTTTGACCCGACAATTGGCATGGGGTCGGGGTCATTGCATGGCCTGTACCAGTGGGCTCCCACCCAGGCGCATATTGATGCGCATCTGCCGTGGATTTTCAAGCGCGGGATCGATGTGCAGATCGGGCAGATGTACGGGATCATGGGCGCGGAAGGTACGCCCGCGCAGGCCCGCCCGTTCTACACCTTCAATTATGCCTCCGATTACATCGTACCCTTCGAAACGGTTGGTATTCTGGCCACCATGCACCTGAGCAAGCACATGGACTGGATCCTTGGGGTGGATGCGGGGAATTCCACAACATTTGGCGCATCGGGCAATAATAACAAACCCAAGGGGTATTTTGGGTTTGCATGGAACAAACTGCTTGATGGCAAGCTGGATGTGCATGCCATTGGCCACTTTGGCCCGCAGGGCAACAACGGCACCAGTTATACCTCCGGCGAAGGATGGGTCAGCGCGGGCATGGGCAAGGCTGCCAACCACCTGATGCAGTATAACGGGGACTTTATGGCCACTTATCATGTGAATGATAAGATGACGGTATCCGTTAACGGCACCTATCTGCATGACGATGGTCTGCGCGACGATGTTTACGGCGTGAGCACCTACTTCTCCTATGCCTTCCATCCGTGGTTGACCCTGAACGCGCGTGGCGAAATTTTCCGCGATAATACGGGTGGCGTTATTGCTGAATATTCCAGCTTCAACTCCTTTACCCAGGCGATCAGCAACAAGCCCTATCCCTACTATGTGGCGCCACCCACAACGTATGGTGAACTGACAGTTGGCGTGACCTACAAGCCTGAGTTCATTAACAAAAAGCTGGCTCTGGGTGGCTTTATCATTCGCCCCGAACTCCGTCTGGACAAATCGCTGAATGGCACGCACCCCTTCAACCAGTCTGGAACGGTTGACAACCCGGTTGTTAACAACGGCACCAACAACATGTTCTGGTTCAGTTGTGACGCAACATGGGCCTTCTAATGCCCTCTGTTGGGTAAAAGCCTGACCGGAGCGCGACGTTGCCCATTCATGCAAGAGGCCTGCGGAATTTTCCGCAGGCCTTTTTGTCATGCCGGGTTGTAGGGCGTTTTCCACCCCCCACCCAGGGAGCGGATAAGGCTGATGGTGGATTGCAGGGCCTGTGTCTGCACCTGGGCCTGGTCTATGCGGGCATCAAGTGTATTGACCTGTGCGATCAGCGCATCCAGGTAGCTGTCCGCCCCACCCTTATAAAGGGTCATGGTCAGGGTCTGCGCCTGTAGCGCGGCTTTGACGGCCAGTTTAAGCTGCTCGTTTTCGCCCCGCAGGCGGGCGGTCATGGACAGCCCGTTTTCCACATCCTTGAAGGCGGAAAGGATGGTTGTGCGGTAATGATCCAGTGTTTCGCGGTAAAGCGCCCAGGATTGCTGGAGTTGCGCCTGACGCAACCCACCTTGGAACAGGGGCATGGAAACAGAAGCGCCATATGACCACATGCTGTTGGCCAGGTTGGCCAGGTTGAAGCCGTTGGAATCAAACCCGCCATCGGCGCTAAAGAACAGGTGGGGGTAAAAAGCCGCCCTTGCTATGCCAATCCCCCTGTTGGCCTGCGCCATCTCCCGTTCTGAAATGGCAATATCGGGCCTGCGCTCCAGCAGGTCGGAGGGGATGCCGGTCGGGATGACAGGGGCCGCATTGCTCAACAGGGACTGAGGCGCAATCTGGAATGTTGAGGGGTCCTGGTTAACCAGCACGGCAATGGCATGCTCCATAACCTCGCGCTGGGCCTGAGTTTCCATCTGGTGCGCCTGCGTCATGTATAGCTGGGTCTGGGCGCGCGCCACGTCAATGCCGGTTGCATTCTGGTTGGCAAGGCGGGTCTGGGTCACACGCAGCGCCTGCTGGTAATAGGTTATGGACTGCTCGTATATGGTGTTTTGCGCATCCAGCCCGCGCAGGGCAAAATAATCCGTCGCCAGTTCGGCCTGCAGGCTCAGCCGGGCCGCAGCGTACTGGTTTTCCTGCTCCTGTTCATAAAATTTCTGCACGCGCACGCGGTTGCGCAGGGCCGACCAGATATCGGGCTCCCAACTGGCCAGACCCGAATAAAATTCGTCCGTGGCCGTAATCGGCCCCTTGTAGCGGAAAAGCCGGTCTGTTGAGCTTTTGTTGTCACTCGCGCCAAAAGCCACGCCAAAATGGGGGAGCAGGGCCGAGTGGGCTTCCTTGACCATGGCGCGGGCCTGCAAAAACCGTTCGGAGGCGGCTTGCAGGTCGGTGTTGTTTGCTGTTGCCTGAGTTTCCAGTGTGTTGAGGGTGGTGTCCGCAAAAAGTGTCCACCAGTCGGTGTTCAGGGCCACTGTTTGCGGCGTGGCTTCACGGAACAGGCCTTGCCCGTGCCAGGACGCGGGGACAATATAGTGCGGAGGCTGGTAGGCCGGGGCAAGGTCACAGGCGCTCAGGGCCAGCAGGCTGGCCATAAAGCCTCCGGCCTTGAACGCGCGGGCGTATGAAGGGTGGCGGTGTGTCATTCGTCATCCTCCTCATCGGTGGTGGGGGTGGCGCCTTTTGCTGTAGGTGTGCTCAGGTAGCCTTGCGCGGGGGCGGCTATGCGTACTGGCTGCCCTTCCATCAGGTCCGCGGGAGGGTTGTTGATGACCTGGTCCGTGGGAGATACGCCGCCGTCAACCTCCGTATAGGCATCAGACATCCGGCCAACGGTAATGTTGTGCAGATGTGCGATGTTGTGCGCATCCACAATGGCGACCTGCATGCCATGTTCTTGAAACACCAGGGAGCCTGTGGGAATGGTGTAAACCCCTTTTTCCGCCGGGGCGGTCAGGGTGACCGAGGCAAAGCTGCCGGGCCAGAGCTTCTGGTTCTGGTTGTCTATGGTAAATTCCGTCACAACCGTGCGGGTGTTGGGGTCAAACCCTTTGGCAATGGTCAGGAATTTGGCCGTAAATGGCGCGTTGGGGAACTGTGGAACACTCACGCGCGCCACAAGGCCGGGTTTGAGAATGGATGAAAATGTTTCGGGCACGGAGACAAACAGCCGCATGGCATGCGTGTCCGCGACCGTAAACAGTTCGCTGCTGGTGCCATTGGCGTTCATGTTGCCACTTCCCGCGCCAACATAATCCCCCACATTGATATTGCGGGAAATGACCACGCCATCAAATGGTGCGACAATGGTTTTGAAACGCTCCATTGCGTCAAACTGGTCCAGCTTGTGCCGGGCTGCTTCCAGTTCCGCGCGCGCGCTCTGCTCGTTGGCGTTCTGCACCGAGACAGACTGCCCCGAAACAGCCTGGGACTGCCCCATGGACCGCCAGCGACCCGCCGTAACCGTTGCCAGGCCATATTTGGCCTGTGCGACCTTGAGGTCCGCCTGGGCCTGCGCGTATTCCGCATCCAGCCTTGGGGTGTTGATTTCGGCCAGGATATCGCCAGTTTTGACGGCGGCGCCGTAATCTTTGTACCACATTTTCACATAGCCCGAAGCCTGGGCGTAAATCGGGGCTTCGTACCATGCGTTAATGGTGCCCGGCAGGGTCATGGACAAGGTGGCGGGTGCCGGCTGGGGGTTTGTTACGGCCACGTCGGGCATGCTGGCATAGGCGGCATCGGCCGTAATATGCACGGTGTTGCGCATGCGCTGGACAAGCAGGTAGCCCACATCCGCCGCAATGGCGCTTAGGGCGAGGCCGAGCAAAAGTTTGCGTTTGAGGGCAGGGGACATCAGACCGCCTCCTTCGTGCCGTGTTCATCTTCGGAGGATGACGCGGCTGGCTTGTGGTGAAAAATTGCATACACGCAGGGAACAAACAAAAGGGTGGACACGGTGGCCACAAGCAGGCCGCCAATAACGGCTTTACCCAAAGGAGCGTTCTGGGAGTTGCTGGTCGCCATTGGCACCATGCCGATAATCATGGCCGATGCGGTCATGATGACGGGGCGGATACGGCCAAACCCCGCCTCTATGGCCGCAGTCATGGCGTTGTGGTGCAGTGCCAGGCGCTCCTTGGCGAATGAGACGATGAGAATGGAATTGGCGGTTGCCGTACCCATGCACATGATGGCCCCGGTCAGTGCTGGCACGGACAGGCGCGTCTGGGTCAGGAACAGGCTCCACGCAATGCCGGCCAGAGCGCCGGGCAGGGCGGAAATGATAATGAAAGGGTCAACCCAGGACTGGAAGTTGATCACGATCAGCATGTAAATCAGCAGGACGGAAACAACCAGACCGGCCACAAGCTCCGTGTAGGCGCCGTGCATGGTTGTGGCCTGCCCACGAATGTCCACCGCAGCACCACGGGGCACATCCTCCTGGGTCTGCTCAACAATCCGGTTGACCTGCTTGAGCACGCTTCCAAGGTCGCTGAACTCGGTTGAGACATAAATGTCGATGTCGGGCATGGAATTGTAGTGCGAAACCTGGCCGGGCGTGCCCGTGGGGGTAACCGTGCTTATGCTGCCCAGAAGCTGCATGTCCTTGGCTCCGGGGTCACTATCGCCCTTGTCCACGGGAATGGTCAGCAGGTTGTTGTAATGCGTCAACTGGTCCTGGGAGACGTAAACATTGAGCGGGAAGGTAATGCCCGTTTTAGGGTCCAGCCAGTATTGGGGGTCAACAGTCTGACTGCCCGAGAGGGTCATCAGTTCGTTGTTGGCAATGTCGCCCTCGGTCATGCCCGTGGCCTGCCCGAAGGAGCGGTTGCCCTGCACGAACAGGGTCGGGGTCTTCATGGTCTGCTGGATTGTTACGTCCGCGGAGCCGGGAATGGTCCTCAGCCTGTTCACCAGTATTCTGGCATAGGCGTAATTGGCGCGAATATCGGGGCCCGATATTTGAATATCAATTGGCGCGGGTGAGCCAAAATTCAGAATTCTGGCAGTCAGGTCCGCAGGCTGGAAGGTAAAGGTGGTGCCCGGGAACTGCGCGGACAGGTCACGCCGCAGGGTATGCCTGTAGTCCCATACGGCGGAGGCATCATCCTTGAGCGTAATTGTCAGGTCACAATCCTGCGTTCCAATCGTGGGGGTGGGAATAAAGGCCTGGTTGTGCGGGCCTTCGGGCAGGCCGCAATTGTTGATGATGCTTTCCACCTTGCCGGGGAACACCTGTTTGATCCGGTCATCCACCAAGGACACAATGCGGCCGGTCGTTTCAATCCGTGTGCCCAGGGGGGCTCGCATGTGCATCTGGAGCATGCCGCTTCGCACTTCGGGAAAAAAGTCCTGCCCCACGCATGCAAACAGAGCCAGCGATGCAAGGCAGGCACCCAGAAAGGCCAGAACAAAAGGCCGCCGGTGGATGACCACCCGTTCCAGCACGCGGCCGTAACGCTGGCGGAAGGACTGGAAGGCTTTTTCAAAATGATTCTGGAATCGTCCCAGGGCTCCCTTGGGCAGGGCTTCATGCTCCTGTCCATGCAGGCCACTGTGGACCTGTCCTGCCAGCAGGTATTTGGCCATGGTCGGCACGAGTGTGCGCGAGAGAATGAACGAGGCCAGCATGGCGTACACAATGGCTTCGGCCATGGGCATGAACAGCCACCCCGCAACCCCGCTCAGGCGGAAGAGGGGGGTCCACACGATGCAGATGCACAAGGTGGACACCAGTGTGGGAATAACAATCTGGTTTGCCGCATCAATAATGGCGTTTTCCAGGTCCTTCCCCATTTCCAGGTGGGTATCAATGTTTTCGATCATGACCGTGGCGTCATCGACCAGGATACCAACGGCCAGAGCCAGTCCGCCCAGGGTCATGACGTTAATGGTCTGCCCTGACCATAACAGGCAGATAATCGCGCTGAGGATGCAAAGAGGAATGGAGGTGGCGATAATGACTGTCGAGCGCCATGACCCAAGGAAAAGCAACACCACAAGGCCGGTCAGCACCGCCGCTGTCGCCATTTCGCGCACAACATCGCTAATGGCATCTTTGACCGAAATCGAGGCGTCACTCAAAATGGAGATATGCACATCGGGCGGCACAAGCTTGGCAACACGGGGTAACAGGGCCTTGGTCTGGGCCACCACGTCCAAGGTGGAGGCGTCTCCACTTTTCATCACCACAATTTCCACCCCCTGGCGTCCTTCAACGACCACAAGGTTGGTTTGTGGGTGCCCCCCGCGATAAACATTGGCCACGTCATGCACGTAAATAACGGCATTGCCCGCGCGTTTGACCGGGATATCCCCCAGTTCCTTCATGGAACGCGGGGTGGCGTTGGTCTGGACCATCCAGTCCGTGCGATCTATTTTCTGGTCCCCGGCGGGGAGCACAATATTTTGTTTGCGCAGGGCGTTCTGCACGTCCATGGCGGACAGGTGGTGCGCCTGCAGCTGCTTCTGGTTCAGTGCGACCATAATGAAGCTGTCCATGCCGCCATAGGCCTGGGGCAGCACGGAACCCGGAACGGTAACCAGAATGGGCCGGATCCGTGTCATGGCGATCTTGAACAGGTCGGATGGGGTCTGCTTGTCCGATGTTACCTGCAAGGACAGGACAGGAACGGAGGAGGCATCCAGCCGCATGACCATGGGGGCGGGAATGTTATCGGGCAACTGCTTGATAACAGTTTGCGAAATAGCCGTGACTTCGGCTTCCGCTTCCCCAATATCAGTGCCGGGCTGGAAGTAGATGTTAACGATGCTTCTGCCGTAATACGAACTGCTCTCGATATGCTCGATCCCCTCCACGGTGGAGGTGACAGCCAGCTCGTAGTTATAGGTGATGCGCCCGGCAAACTCTTCGGGCAGCATGCCGCCATATGTCCACACCACAGAGACGACGGGAATTTTGATGTTGGGAAACACATCCGTTGGTGCCCGGAAAACAGCCAGGATACCAAAGACAAAAATAAGGATCGAAAGAACCACAAAAGTATAGGGTCGTTTCAATGCGGTTAAAACAATTGCATTCATGCCATCCCAAGTCCTCGTTTCCGGTGTGAGGTTTCTTTTGGGAATACGCAGTTTTTTATTCTAAAAGCTGTTAGAAAAAAATTTATTGATATAAAAAATATATTAAACAGAATGCGGTTATTTAAATGTAAAATTTTTTAATAAAAGAATATTTACTGGAAGTATCAGCTTTGCACGCACCTGATTACAGGTAGTCAGATGCATAAAGCGCAGAGCTTACAGGTTTTTGCCAGAACACCCGTAAGGCTGGGGTCACAAAGGAAAAATCGGGAGGAACTGTTGTTCAGATTTTCAGAACGAATCAATCTTGAAATACAGGCGTGAAATCTGGCCGGAAAGGTGCACCCCGTTGGCATGGCCAGAAAAGGACATGTCAACGCCCTTGGCATTTTCCATGACAATACCGGCCGGCCCGCCGCCCACAGCAATGTCGCCACCGATGGTCCAGTATGTGCCCTCAAAATCCACCAGACGGGACAGGTTTCTAATGCAGCCTTTCCCCGTTACCTTTGCCCCGCCCAGGGCAAAGGCGCCACCGCCCTTGACGGAAATAGGGTAACGCTGCCCACCGTATATGAGCGTGCCACGGCCCCACATGTAGCCTATGGCCGCTCCCACTTCCTGCATGGAAAGTTCAATCTGCCCGTCAGACGCAGTATTGCACGCTGTTTTGGCCATGGCCTGACCAGACAGAGCCAAAGCCATGATAAGGGATACAATAGCGGTGCGGAAAAAGGACATGAACAGAACTGCCAGACGTCTGGAAAGTGAAGAAAATGACATGTCATGGAAAGCGCAAAAGGGCAATGCCGAAACTTTGTGCCAAACCACGATTTTAACACTGGCGTCAGAACCGGGCGGATACACCCCAGGCCATGTTTTTTGACGACCGGATCAGTCTTTCCTATTAGGAGCGTCTTTAGTCACAGAAGTTTTAAGTCAAAATGGGAGAGGAATAACGCCGATGGCAACTGCCACGCAGTTCGGAAATACCAGACGGCGGACATACGCCATCCTTGTCGCTCTCGTTTTGGGTGTCCTGTGCGGTTTGTCCGTGCATGTCTGGGCACCGGCTTACATCGGTACGGCGGAGCAGGGCGCCACATTGCTTACGGGGCTGTTCCTCAGGCTGATTCGCATGGTCATCGCGCCGCTTGTCTTTGCGACACTGGTCAGCGGCATCGGCAAGCTGGGGGATGACACGCTGGTCCTGCGTGTGGGCGGCAAGGTCATTCTCTGGTTTTTGTGCATGTCCTTCATCTCGCTCACCATCGGTCTGCTTGCGGCCAATATTTTGCAGCCGGGGGCAGGGTTCTCCGCACCGCTGCCCGCGGATATTACCTCCCTCAGGCATCCCTTCCAGCCGGTCGACTTTGTGTTGCATATCGTGCCCACAAGTATTCTGGACGCCATGTCACGCAATGACATTCTTCAGATTGTTGTGTTCTCGGTCCTGTTCGGGGTCTCTCTGCCTGCCGCGGGCAAGGCGGGCAAAACCATGCTCGCATGGTCGGAGGAGCTGGCCCACATCATGTTACGCATGACCGATATGGTCATGGTTCTGGCCCCTATAGCCGTTTTCGGTTCCATCATGGGCAGCCTCGCCCATAGCGGGCCGGAAATGATGTTGCATTTCGGGCGGTTTCTGTTCCAGTTCTATGGAACAATCATGTCCTTGTGGCTTGTGCTGACCTTTATTACGTTCTGCGTCATTGGCCCCAGGATCAAAGAGTTGATCAAGGAACTGGTGCAGCCGGTTATTCTGGGCTTTGCCACGGCCAGCAGCGAATCAGTTTACCCGCTTTTGCTGGAGCGGCTGGAAAACTTTGGCGTGCCCTCCCGGATCGCGGGTTTCGTGCTTCCCCTGGGGTATAGTTTCAACCTTGATGGCTCCATTTTGTTCCAGTCTTTTGGGGCCATGTTCATTGCCCAGGCCTATGGCATCCATCTGGCGTGGACGCAGCAGGCATTGATGGTGCTGGTCATGATGCTGAGCAGCAAAGGAATAGCCGGTGTCCCACGTGCCTCGCTGGTTACGCTGGTTGCCGTTCTTCCCCAGTTTGGCCTTCCAGAAGCGGGGATCGCGCTCATCCTGGGCATTGACCATTTTCTGGACATGCTGCGTACGGCCACAAATGTTCTGGGCAATGGCTACGCCGCCGCCGTCTCGGCCAAATGGGAAGGCGTCCTGTCCGAAGGCCCAACAGAAGACGTGATCTGACCCCGGGTTGCAACCTGTTGGAGGATAAAACGGGCCCTTTGGGCCTGTTTTCATTTTGGTGAGGGAACGTTGAATTTAGAA
>CALCDN010000173.1 GCA_937900755.1 uncultured Acetobacter sp.
CCGCCCCGACTGTGGCGGAGCCATCTCCCTCCACGCTCGGCACCACGGTCTTTCTCAGTTGCGCCAGCACGGTGAACCATGCGGGCGGAGGCCTGGCGCTGGCCGAACAGTTCCGCGATGAGCTGGGGCTGGATATGGCCATGTATGGCGTGCTCGACGTGAGCGTGCAGCCCGAGCGCCGAACACCCCCGCACGCGCTCCCCTCCCATGGGCGGTGGAATTTCCTGATCGGCATCACCGTCATCAGCAGCACCGAGGAGGAGGCCACCTGCCTCCTGCAGGCTTTTGACGCCCGCATGGACAACACGATTGTGTGGGGGCACAGGCTGCACCTGACCACCTCCACCCTGCGCGCCCTGTCCAACCGCTTTGCCTCGATGCTGATTTTCAGCCTGTTCATGGCGGAGGCGCACAGGCTGGCCGACCGGCCCGTGGCCGAACTCTCCCCTTTCGGGCTGGGCCTGCGCGTGCTGGCCCTGAGCATCCCGCGCGACCCCGCCCTCTACCCGAGCATTGCACGCCTGCTGCACGAGGCGGAAAAGCGCGCGCCAGACACCCTGTTCCTGTTTTTTGTGCATGCGCACTACCTGTTCATACGCATGTATGAGGAGTGGAGCATGCCCGTGGCCGAGTACATCCAGCCCATGCTGGCCATGCTCAAGCGGAACTACGCCCTGTTCCCCGACAACATAGCAGTTCACTACATGCTGATTACGGCCCTGTTCTACGCCAACCAGCCCGAGGAAGCCCTTTTTCTGCTCGCCCGGACGCATGCGGCCCTGTGCGCCGATTCCCGCGCCAGCATGCTGGTCCTGCAAGACGGGCTGGCCGCCCTGTGCCGGGGAGATGCCGTAACCGCGGCCCGTATTTACACGGATTTTTTTGGCATAGCCGCCACCCCGCCACTTTTTACCGCGCCCGACCAGGAATTTATTCTGGCCTGTTTTCTGGCCGACAGGCACGAGGAAACCCTGCGTCTTGCGCGGGAGATTCTGGCTACCTCCCCCGATCGTTCGGCCATTCTCGTGCCCGCCCTTGCAGCCGCCAACATGCTGGGACACCAGTCTTTAGCGCAGGATTACCGCCAGCGCCTGCACCGTTTGCAAACCCCGCTAAACCAGCACAGCGTGGAGGGGCATTATGGCTACCTGCCCCCGATCCTGCTGCAAAAACTCTGCCGCGCACTGGGCCTGCCACAGCCCTGAGCCCCCCAACCCCCATCCCGCCGGAGCAGACAGGCCACGCAGACGCTTGGCGGAAAAGAGTTGAAAGGATATGAAGACGGACAGGAACGCCTGTGCCGCCAGCCAGACCTGACTTCCTTTTTATCCGGCGGACCGGGAAAGACGGATACCCAAGTGCCAAGGAGCCACATCAACGCCATGCTTCGCCGTCTCATGCCCAGCCATGCCGCTGCAAGTCGCCCCCTTCCCACGCTGCTCCTCAAAGGACTGACCGCCGCCACGGCTCTGGCCGGGGTCAGCCTGTTGAGCGCATGCTCGCTCTTCAACCATTCCCAGACCGGGCTTGCCGCCCCGCAAAACCACCTGCTGGCCGAAGACCGGGGCGCCTCTGGCGGGGAAACCAGCCTTAAAGGCGGCGTAAACGCCTATCTGTGGCGCGCAGCGCTTGACACCCTCTCCTTCATGCCGATCTCCACGGCCGATGCGGAGGGCGGGCTTATCCTGACGGACTGGTACACCCCCCCCGCAACGCATGACGAGCGGTTCAAGATCACGGCCTTCGTGCTCGACCGCCGCCTGCGCTCGGACGCGCTGCGCCTGAGCGTGTTCCGCCAGCTCAAGCAGGACGGCACATGGGTGGACACACCCCCCGCCCCCAACACGGCGTCCGATATTGCCACACGTATTCTCTCCCGCGCGCGCAAACTCCGCGCCGACAACGGCAACCAGGACTGACACGCCCGGCCCTGGCCGTGTTCGCCCCCAATTTTCCTTAATAGCCTGCAAGCGTAGATCTGAATTCCATGTCCCAGCCTTCCAGTCCGTCTCCCTCCTATGACTTCAACTCAGTCGAGCCAAAATGGCAGGCGGCATGGGAAAAAGCCGATATCTTCACTGTCCCCGACGAGCCCCCGGCGGACAGGCCCAAATACTACGTGCTGGAAATGTTCCCCTACCCCTCGGGGCAGCTCCACATGGGGCATGTGCGCAATTACGCGCTGGGCGATGTGATTGCCCGCTACAAGCGCGCGCGCGGCTTTGCCGTACTACACCCCATGGGCTGGGACGCCTTTGGCCTGCCCGCCGAAAATGCCGCGCGCGAACGCGGCGTTCACCCGCAGGAATGGACGCTCAACAACATTGCCGCCATGCGCGCTACCCTGCAACGGCTTGGCTTTTCCCTCAACTGGGACCGCGAGATCGCAACCTGCCTGCCCGAATATTACGGCAAGCAGCAGAAGCTGTTCCTGGACTTCATGCACGCAGGACTGGTTGAACGGCGCGAAAGCTGGGTCAACTGGGACCCGGTGGACCAGACCGTGCTGGCCAACGAACAGGTGGTGGACGGCAAGGGCTGGCGCTCTGGTGCGCCCATTGAAAAGAAAAAACTCTCCCAGTGGTTCCTGCGCATTACCGACTTTGCCCAAGACCTGCTGGACGGGCTGCAAACGCTCGACCGCTGGCCAGAGCGCGTACGCATCATGCAGGAACGCTGGATTGGCCGCTCCGAAGGGGCCAAGCTCACCTTCTCGCTGCATAATCCCCCTGCGGGGCTGGACACCAACCTGAACGCGGTAGAGGTGTTCACCACCCGCCCCGACACACTGTTTGGCATGTCCTTCCTGGCCATTGCGCCGGACCATCCGCTGGCGCAGTGGGTGGCGCAGGGTAACCCGCAGGCGGCGGACTTTGTCGCCGAGTGCCGCCGCCTTGGCACATCGGTCGAGGCGGTGGAAACCGCGGAAAAACGCGGGTTTGACACGGGCCTGCGCGTAAACCATCCGTTCATGGACAAGAGCTTTCCCATCTGGATCGCCAATTTTGTGCTCATGGACTACGGCACGGGCGCGCTGTTCGGCTGCCCCTCGGGTGACCAGCGCGACCTGGACTTCGCCCACAAATACAGCCTGCCGGTCATTCCCGTCGTCCTGCCCGAGGGCAAGGATCAGGCAGACTTTGCCATTACCGCCACGGCCTATGCGGGCGATGGCACCATGATCAACTCCGGCTTTCTGGACGGGCAGACCACCGCGCAGGCCAGCAAAAGTGCCATTGAACGCCTGCAGGACCTTGGCGTGGGGCAAGGGGTTGTCAACTGGCGGCTGCGCGACTGGGGCATTTCCCGCCAGCGGTACTGGGGCTGCCCCATACCGGTCATTCATTGCGACACATGCGGCGCAGTGCCTGTGCCCGATGCGCAATTGCCGGTCAAACTGCCCGAGGATGTCACCTTCGACAAGCCAGGCAACCCGCTTGACCACCACCCCACATGGAAGCACACCCCCTGCCCATGCTGCGGCAAGCCCGCCACGCGGGAGACCGACACGTTTGACACATTCGTGGACAGCTCGTGGTATTTCGCCCGCTTTACCGCCCCCCACGCCACAACCCCCACCGTGCGCGAGGCCGCCGATGGCTGGCTGGCCGTGGACCAGTATATTGGCGGGATCGAACACGCCATTCTGCACCTGCTCTACGCGCGCTTCTTTACCCGCGCCATGCACCGCACGGGCAACCTGAATGTGGATGAACCGTTTGCGGGCCTGTTTACCCAAGGCATGGTCAGCCACGAAAGCTACAAGGACAGCGCAGGCCACTGGCTGTACCCCGAGGAAGTGGAGCGCACGCCCGAAGGCGTGGTCAAGCGCGGCACCACAGACCCCGTGAGCGTGGGACGTGTGGAAAAAATGTCCAAGTCCAAGCGCAACACGGTGGCCCCCGTGGCCATTATCGAGCGCTTCGGGGCCGATACCGCACGGTGGTTTGTCCTCTCCGACAGCCCCCCCGAGCGCGACATGGAATGGACCGAGGCCGGTGTTGCCGGGGCCGCGCGCTTTGCCCAGCGCCTGTTCCGCACGGTTTGCGGTGTTGCCGATGCCGTGCCCGCCACCACGGCCTGCCCGGACGATATGGACCGCAAGGCCGACACACTGCGCCGCGCCACCCACCGCACCCTGGCCGCCGTGACCGAAGCGCTGGAAAGCTTTGCCATTAACGTGGCGGTTGCGCGTATTCACGAACTGACCTCCGCCCTGGCGGAGGCGGAAAAAACCGCCAGCGTTACCGGCATGGACTTTGCCCGGCGCGAGGCCGCACGCATTTTGTGCCTGCTCTGCGCCCCCATGATGCCCCATCTGGCCGAGGAAATGTTCGCACGCCTTGAACCCGGCGCAGGCCTTGCGGCAACGCAGGCATGGCCCACACCCTGCCCAGACCTGCTGGCGGCAACACAGGTGACCATAGCGGTGCAGATTCTGGGCAAGCTACGCGGCACCGTGGAGGCCCTGCCCGACGAAGACCCCGCCGCCGTGCTGGCCCGCGCGGAAGCCGAACCCAACGTGGCGCGGCTTTTGGAGGGCAGGCGCATTGTCAAACGCGTGCATGTGCCCAACCGCATTGTAAACTTTGTAACGGCAGGCTGATGACCCGGACCCGCTCCCTTTTTGCCCTCTGCAAGGCCACACTGGCCACAACCGCCCTTATGGCAGCGCCCCTGCTTTTGAGCGGTTGCGGGTTCAAGCCCTTGTACGGGGAGGAAAAGGGCGGCGGGGCGGAAGTCTCCACCGAACTCAAAGATATTTACGTCGCCAATATTCCAGAGCGTTTCGGCCAGCAGGTCCGCCTGGCCCTACAGGCCCAGATGGCCAGTGACGGGCCGGAAGACCCGCATAAATACAAGCTGCTCGTCCATCCCAGCGTCAGTGCCGAATCCATTGACATTCATGGGGACAACACAACCGGGCGCACCCGCATGCTGGCCACGGCGCACTGGCAGCTTATGACCATTGAGGCCACACCCCAACTGGTAACCCAGGGAGATACCCAGACGCTGGACGGGTACACCAGTACCTACGAGCAGTATTTTGCCCAGACCATGAACATGGAAAGCACCATGGGCCGCATCGCGCAGACACTGGGAGAACAGGTGACGCAACAGGTGGCCACCTGGTTCAGAACCCATGCGCACCCTGCCACCATATCCGACGACCGGCCAAAGGCGTACTACCCCTCGCCCAACGTCATTCCCGAATCCGAAAAGGGTGCCCCCATGGAGCAGGAAGGGGCTGACGCCATTCCAGACATGGCAACCGGCCGCGCACCGATCGACACCAATTTCTGACGCGCGGACGGGCCGGTCATGAAAATAGACGCCCGCAATACAGCCCGCGTTCTGAACGACCCGGGCGCGTGGCGCGTTATTCTGCTGCACGGGGAGGACACGGGGCTTATCCGCGAGCGCGCCCTGCAGGCCACGCACCGGCTGGCGGGCACGCTGGACGACCCCTTCCGCATTGCCCTGCTGGACCGCGAAACCCATAACCGGCTGGAGGAGGAGGCAACGGCCCTCTCCCTCATGGGGGGGCGCCGGGTTGTGCGTGTGCGCGATGCCTCCGATAGCGTGCTCAAGGCGGTCGAACACGTTCTGGCCCAGAACACGGACACGCTGGTCATACTCGAAGCCCCCGGCCTTGCCTCCCGCTCCAAGCTGCGCCAGCTCGTGGAAAAACAGGCCCAGTGCGCCAGCATTGGCTGCTACCCGGAGGAAGGGCGCAACCTGGAGGCATCCATTACCCAGATGCTGGGGGCCCACCATGTCCAGATTGACGCGGACGCCCTGCACTGGCTGGCGGGCCGCCTGGGAGCCGACCGCGCGGCCGCGCGCAGCGAAGTGGAAAAACTGGCCCTATACGCGGGGGATACGGGCACCCTGGCGCTGGAGGATGTGCGCGCCTGTATTGGGGATGCGGGGAGTGTGTCGGTGGAGGATGCGGCTTTTGCCGCAACCGAGGGCAACAGGCGAGAAACCGACACCGCCCTTGAGCGCGCCCTGGCCGAAGGCACCGCCCCCATTGCCATTATCCGCGCATTTATGGGCCACATGCACCGCCTGCGCCGGGTCCGGGCCGCCATGGCGGCGGGTCAAAGCCGGAGTGACGCACTGAAAACCCTGCGACCCCCGGTTTTTTTCAAGCGCACGGCAAGCTTTGGGCGCGCCCTGGAACTGTGGTCCCTGCCCGCGCTCACCACGGAGCTTGCACAGTTGCACGCACTGGAGCTGGCCTGCAAGCAGACCGGCGCTCCCGATGTGCTGCTCTGCCGCCGCCACATTGCAACACTGGCCGCACGTGCGGCGCTGTACAGCCGCCGCTAGGTGCCGCTTTTCCCCTTGTTCGGTGGGGGGGTATTCAGTATACAAAAGCGGTGTGTCCGCGTAGCTCAGTAGGATAGAGCACAGGATTCCTATTTAATTGGGCACCATAACTGGAAACATTATGGTGAATCCGCTCAAAGTCGGGGAACGCTACGGCCTGCAAAGGCCTTGCCAATCCCGAGCCAAGCCGTTCCTCATGAACGGAAGGTGTAGAGACTGGACGGGCGGTGCCTAAAGACCTGCCAACACAGGTCCATGGCAAAGGGACAGTCCAGCCCACAAACGCTTTGGCAACGAGGCGGCGGTGAAAACTGTAGTGGGATGAATCCTGGGGCCGTGGGTTCGAATCCCGCCGCGGACACCAACACACGCCGTATTTTTTCCGTGCCGCTCAGGGCCAGAAAAATGCGATACGCCAAAACCCTTATCCTGTTCAGTATCAAACGCCCTGCGGCCGCAACGCCGCATGTTGGCGGCCATGCGTTGCGCCGCCTGTAAGCCGGGGTTTTTCAGGCTGCGTGCGCGGGGGAAAATCAGCAGAGCGCACCGCGTTAAGTATTAACTGACAGTTACAAAATAACAAACAAATATACTATCGAAATCATGCGTCACATAAATGTTATTACCATATTCCACCTTGCCCACCTTTAGAAATGATGCTCTAAAACTGTGTATTATATCTTCCCTATGGAATGTTTGAGCCAGTCAACATTCTGAAAGGTGACACATGAAACGTGTAGCTGAAAGAATATTGTGTAGCTCTCTCATTTTATTAACAAGTGGATGCTACAGTATTGGAAGTTACAAGCTTGGAAAAGACCAGGACCAATACGCAAGTTCCATGATCGAGGCCAGTAAACGGCAGACACTCTCCAACCTCGTGCGCCTGCGCTACGCCGATACACCCGGATTTTTGGATACAACACAGCTTATTTCGGGTTACCAGCTACAACGCAGTGGTTTTCTTGGTGTTGCCTCCGATACTTTTCCCATTCGCCCCAATGGGGGCATAGCCGCGCAGTTGCAGGAAAGTCCGACCTTTACCTTCCAGCCTGTCACGGGGGATGCCTACGCCCATAATTTCCTGCGCCCCCTCCCCCCCGCCAGCCTGCTGCCGCTGGCCATGGGTGGCCTGCCCATAGACGTGTTGCTGCGCCTTTCGGTACAGTCCATTAATCTTATGAGTAATAACCGGCCCTTTTCGCGCAATGCGGGCGACCTTGACGCCGAGATCGATGCCCATAGCGTGGATTTTTTTGGTCTGCTACATGACCTGCGCATGTTGCAGGCAGCGGGCCTGCTCAACATTCAGTTGCAGCAGACACCCGGAACAGGCGGAAAGGAAAGTGAAAACAGCCGTGTTTTCATGAGCATTTCCGCAACAACCGACCAAAACCTATCTGCCATTGTGGAAAAAACCAAAAAAGAGCTCAATTTTTCACCCAAATATGAGCGGATGGAAGTGGTCTATGGCGCTGGCGCTCCGTACCCCGGGCAGATCAAGCTTCTGACACGCAGCATGTTGAGCATACTGGGCCAGATTGCCTACCAGATTCAAATCCCTGATGATGAGGTTTCCTCCGGCAATACCCGCAAATCGGTTGATGCGCCCGGCCATAATGGGGAAAAACCCCTGATGGATGTACATTCGGGGCACAAGCAGCCGGACAATGCGTTTGTATCCATTCTGTACGACCATTACTATTACTGGATCGAGCGCGGGGATTTTGAAAGCAAGCTGGCTTTCACCATTACCCAGATGCTGCTGGAACTTTCCAAAACAACCCTTAATCCCGGGGCCGTGGTGACCATTCCTGTCAACAAATGACGGGATAGCACACCTGAACAAACCCTAAGCAAAACAGACCCATTTTTCTTTGGTTTTTCACAAAACAGGAAAAATTTCCATGACGTCAAGCACTCCTTGCGATCAGCCTTCACGCTCGCTTATCAGCACCTCTCTGGCAACGCCCGCCCTGCGCGCGGACCGTTGGCTTGCGGTCCTTGACCTTGCGCGCAAATGGTCCACCACCAATGGGGCTGACATTAAAAAAAGCCTTTCCGGTTCTTTAGATAAACTGGACGAGGTTGAGCGGTTTTTCGCCTATCCGGGCGCGCAGTTGCTTGACCGGCTCAAAGGCTGCCTGAGCGATGATGACAACAGGGCGTTCCTCCGCCTTGCCCAGCGTATTTCCACCACCATTGTCTCGCGCAAGTACCACCGGGACGCCTCTTCGTGGAACATGGATGACCATGAGGATGAACCGCTGAACCGCCTGCCCCAGGCCATAACCCACCTTAAAAACACCCCGTATTTTGAGGTACTGAGCGTTGTGCCGCATGCGCCCTCGCGCTGGCCGCTTATTCAGGAAGAAGCACGCGGCGTACGCCGCCCCGAAGACGACTTCATTTACCAGCCTGTTATTGTCGGCAATGCGCAGGACGCCCTGACCGGTATCCTGCTCAACCCCGATATTGGCGCGGTGGTCCTGTACGAAGGGTTTGCCGCCCAAAGCCCGGTGGAAAACCCCCTTCTGGCGGTTTTTGAGAATGTTATCGACTTCTCGACCATAGGAGATGACGAAGCACTTGTGCTGCAACTGGCGCAGGCCATTAAAAAAATCCGCCCGGAAATGGATATCTATCTCCTGAGCGACCGAAACATTGAAACACTGGCGGGCAAACCAGACAGCCGGTTTTTCAACCGTATTTTCTACCAGATGGAAGAACCGCTGGAACTGCATCTTTCCATTCTGGAAGGTATTCGCAACCGGTACAGAACACCCTTTTTTGACAACCTCAAACTCTACGCGCAACGCCCCATCGCCACCTTCCATGCCCTGCCCATAGCGCGTGGCAAGTCGGTCTTTACGTCCAACTGGATCAGCGACATGGGCGAGTTCTACGGCCCCAACCTGTTCCTGGCAGAAAGCTCCGCCACAACCGGCGGGCTGGACAGCCTGCTGGAGCCGACCGGCAACATCAAGGATGCGCAGGCCATGGCGGCCCGCGCCTTTGGGGCCGACCACGCCTTTTTTGTCACCAACGGCACCTCCACCAGCAACAAGATGGTGCTCCAGGCCCTGCTGGCTCCGGGCGACATTGTCATTCTGGACCGCAACTGCCACAAATCCCACCATTACGGGTGTGTGCTGGCCGGAGCACAACCCTATTATGTGGAGGCGTTCCCGCTTGTGGAATATTCCATGTACGGGGGTGTGCCACTGCGCACGATCAAGCAGGCCCTGCTGGCGCTGAAGGCCCACGGCGACCTTGACCGTGTCAAAATGGTGGACCTGACCAACTGCACCTTCGACGGCCATGTGTATGACACGCGCCGGGTGATGGAAGAATGTCTCGCCATTAAACCGGACCTGGTCTTTTTGTGGGATGAGGCATGGTTTGGGTTTGCCCACTGGTCGCCCCTGCTGCGCCAGCGCACGGCCATGGGTGCGGCCGCCGCCCTGACCGAATATCTGGCCAGCCCCAGAGCACAGGCCGCATGGGACGAACAGGCCAGCGCGCTGGGCAAGACCCCGGATGATGCAACACTGCTCAACACACGCCTGGTGCCCGACCCGCGTGCGGTGCGGTTACGGGTGTACCAGACCAACTCGGTGCACAAGTCCATGTCCGCGCTGCGGCAGGGCTCCATTGTGCTGGTCAAGGACGTGGACTTCGACCATGTGGAATCCCAGTTCCACGAGGCGGTGTTTACGCATGCCTCCACCAGCCCCAACCTCCAGATCATTGCCTCACTCGATGTGGCCCGCCGCCAGATGCAGCTTGAAGGTTATGGGCTGGTCAGCAACGCCTTGCAGATTTCGCTCGAAATTCGCAAACAGGTGAATAGCCACCCGCTTATTTCCAAATACTTCCGTGTGCTCAACAGCGCGGAAATGATCCCCGATGCCTTCCGCAAATCCGGTCTGGCGGATTACAACGACCCCGACATAAGCTGGGACAAGGCGCTCCAGTCCATCAAAAGCGATGAGTTCCTGCTTGACCCCACGCGCATGACCCTGTCCTGCGGGGCGGCGGGCTTTGATGGCACCACGTTCAAGAACATTCTGGCCGACAAGTTCAATATCCAGCTCAACAAGACGTCGCGCAACAGTGTTCTGCTGCAATCCAACATCAACAACAACCGCTCGGACATAGCCCTGCTGATCCGGGTCCTGGTGGATATCGCGACAGACATTGACAAGAAAATTCTTGATAATGACGAAGGGTATCAGAAATCATTCGAGCACAAGGTGCATGAACTGGTGGATGACCTGCCCGATCTGCCCAACTTCAGCTGCTTTGATGACCGCTACCGCGAGCAGCCCACCGCCAAAACCCTGCATGGGGACATCCGCCGCGCCTTTTACGATGCGTATAACGAGGCGCAGTGTGAATACATTCCGCTCGACAGCCCCGAAATTGCCCAGCGCCTGCAATCCGGCCCTGCACTGGTTTCGGCCAATTTTGTTATTCCCTACCCTCCGGGTTTTCCCATCATGGTGCCGGGGCAGGTCATTACACAGGGCATTGTGGACTTTATGCGCAAGCTGGATGTGAAGGAAATCCACGGCTTTAACAAAGCCCTGGGCCTGAAACTGCTCAAGCGCGTGGCCCCCGCAGACAAGGGCTGAACACGCCCCATACCCCGCTCCCGCACCCACTGTGCGGGAGCATTTTTTTGCATAGGCTCTGCAAGGCTGTCACTTGCGGGTGAAGGAGCGTAAACATGACAGTGCACTGGATTGCGGAGACGCTGCGTGCCTCTCCTGAACTGGCGATCTTTCTGACACTGGCGGTCGGATTCTGGGTCGGGTCGCTCAAATTCGGCAGTTTCAGCCTTGGGGCCGTCACAGGCACGCTGCTGGCCGGTGTGCTGGTCGGCCAGTTGGGCATTGCCATTTCTCCCCAGGTCAAATCCGTCTTTTTCATCATGTTCCTTTTTGCCGTGGGCTTTGGCGTTGGCCCGCAGTTTGTACGGGGCATTGCCAATGACGGCCTGCCACAGGCCATTTTTGCCGTTATCATTTCCGCCCTGTGCCTGGCGTGTGTGTATGTGGCGGCCATTGTCTCGGGCTATGGGCCGGGCATGGCGGAAGGGCTGCTGGCCGGATCGCAGACCATTTCCGCCTCCATCGGGCTGGCAACCGATGCCATCAACCGCAGCGGCCTTTCGGCTGAGCACATACAGTCCGAACTGAACGCCATACCCGTGGCCTATGCGGTAACCTACCTGTTTGGCACGGTGGGCACGGGCTGGATGCTGGCGTTTTTGGGGCCAAAGATACTGGGCATCAACCTGGCGCAGGAATGTGAGCGTTATGAACGCGACATGAACATCCGCCCCGTGAACGAAAACGCCGAAACCGCATGGCACACCTATCTTGTGCGCGCCTATAAACTGAAAACCGTTGGCCTGATCGCGGGCAAGACCGTGGCCGATGCCGAAAAGGCGCAGGACGCGCGCATTTTTCTTGAAAACCTGCGCCGTGACGGCAAAATTATTCCCTTCGACAATACAACCATCCTGCGCGAGGGTGATGTTGTTGCGGTCTCCGGCCCACATGACGCCCTGGTTTACTGGTCCAACCACGCAGAAGAGGTGGCGGACCAGGAGCTGATCGAAATTCCCGTGGAAACGGTGGATGTGGTTGTCACCAGCAAGCAGTTGAGCGGCCAGAAGCTGATTGACCTGTCCACCGCACCCTATGCCCGTGGCATTTACATCAACTCCATCCGCCGGGGTTCCATGAATGTGGAAATTCCCGTGCTCTCCCAGACCGCCATCAACCGGGGCGACATCATCAACATTACCGGCAGCCGCAGGCATGTGGCCGATGTGGTCAAGACAGTCGGATACGCGGACCGCCCAACCAATGTAACCAGCATGGTGCTGGTGGGGGGCGGTATTTTTGTAGGTGGGCTGCTGGGCTCGCTCGTGCTGCCCATTGGCGGGGTGCCCATTACCCTGTCCTCCTCCGGTGGCGCGCTGATCGCGGGGCTGGTGCTGGGCTGGCTGCGCAGTGTTACGCCAAAGCTGGGGAGTGTTCCTTCCGCTTCCGTGTGGTTCATGAACACGGTTGGCCTGAACATTTTTATCGCGGTTGTGGGTATTTCCGCCGGACCGACCTTTATCAAGGGGTTGCAGGAGGCCGGGGTGAGCGTGTTTTTCTGGGGTGTGTTCGCCAGCGCCATGCCCATGCTGCTGGCCCCCCTGATTGGCAAATACATCTTTCGCTTTGACCCCGCGATCAATCTGGGCTGCTGCGGGGGCGCGCGCACCAGCACGGCTTCGGTCGCCATGGTGGCCGATGTTGCAAAGAGCAATGTGCCCATGCTGGGCTACACGGTGCCCTACGCCGTGAGCAACACATTGCTGACCATGTGGGGGCTGGTCATTGTGCTGCTGCTCGCCTGAGGCGCACACACCCTAAAGCGCCACACAGACACAGGATCGGGCGCGCGTGGGGAAAACCCTTTCGCGCGCGCGCCCCGCAGGCAGGCCATATGCGGAACCTTGTAATAAATTGGGAAATCCTTTTTATAGATTGGCAATAAATGACCTGATTTAAATACGACCTAACGGAATGACCGCATGCCCCCGGCCCCGCAACCTGCGCCGTCCTCCTTGCAAAAACCGGCCATAACCAACCAGCGCGCCTATGTGGTTGCCTGGTTTTTATGCCTGGTATTTTACTGGTTGCAATATTCCACCCGCTCCGCTCCCAGCGTTATGGTGGGTGAGCTTGTCTCCACCTTCGGGCTGACAACCGTTGGCCTGGGGTCCCTGCTGGGGCTTTATTACTATACCTATTCCCTGTGCTCCATCATCTCGGGGGCGGCGGTGGACAGGTGGGGGGCCAAATACCCCATTTCCTTTGGGGCCGTGGTCCTGGCGGCTGGCACATGCCTGTTTGGCTGGGGGAACGAGTGGCTGGCAGGCCTTGGCCGCCTGATGCAGGGCGCGGGCTCGGCCTTTGCCTTCGTCGGGGCGGTGTACCTGGCCGCGCGTGGTTTTTCCAAACAGCACCTGGCCACTGCGGTCGGGATCACCCAATGCGCGGGCATGATGGGGGGGGCCATGGGCCAGTCTACCGTGGCCTGGTTGATCCATGGCGTTATGGACTGGCATTTTTTCTGGATTGATACGGGCGGGCTGATCGCGCTTGTCGCTGTTTTTATGTTTTGCCTCACCCCGCACGAGCGCCGGACCCCCGCCACGGCGGAGCACCCCGCGGGCTCCATGTTCGCGCCATACAGGAGTGTACTCTCCAACCCGCAATCCTATTTGTGCGGTTTGTGTTCGGGCCTGCTGTTCTTGCCAACAACCGTTGGCAGCATGACATGGGGCATAAGCTTTTTAACCCAGAGCTGGCACATTGGATACCATGAGGCCGTTATGCGCGCGGCTATGGTGCCCGTGGGCTGGATGGTGGGCTGCCCGGCCCTGGGCTACCTGACCGACCGCATAGGCCGCCGCAAACCTGTTTTACTGGGTGGTATTCTTGTCATGGCGCTGAGCGTGGCCGCCATTATTTACCTGCCGGGCAACACCTTCCCCCCCTATGTTCTGGCGTTTACGCTTGGTGTTTCCTCCGGTGCCGCCATGATCCCCTATTCCATTATCAAGGAGGTCAATGCCGATGAGGTCAAAGGGAGTGCCACGGGGGCGATCAACTTTCTGGTGTTTGTCATGAGCGCCCTTGTCTCGCCCCTGTTCGCCGCGTTTTTGCAGCACCTTGGCCATGGGCACCCCCCGACCGGCCCCCAGTTCACGCAAGCTTTCAGCTTTGGGCTGGCGGGGATTGTGCTGGCCGGGGGGCTGACCTTTTTCCTGCGCGAGACGGGACCAGGCCGCCGCGCCACCCGCTAGGGCTGTTTACGCAGGCGCTGCTCCGTGCGGGCCAGCAGGTCCGCGCGGTAGGGTTCGGGCATAAAAACCAGCAGCTTTTGCATGGCCATGAAACAGACACCAAACCCGGTTTGGAGAGCTGTGTTAAAAAACTCCTGCGCAACACGGGCATTGCCGTCCTGCATGGCCAGACGCGCCATGTTGAGCGCCCCCCAGCAATCCCCCGCGTCCGCCGCTGCGGCGTAGTACTGGCGCGCGGTATCCCTGCCGGTTGGGGTGTTGTCCTCGTGCAAAAGTCCCAGCATGTTCAGCGCTTTTGCAACCCCGGCCTGCGCGGCCTTGACGTACAGGGTGTGCGCACGCCCCACATCACGCGCAAGGCCATGCCCGGCAAGGCACAGGTCAGCCAGATTGAAAAAGGCCCAGCCATAGTTCTGCCTTGCCGCCATTTCAAAATACCGCACGGCCAGAGTGAGGTTTTGCGCAACACCCCACCCCCGCTCATAGGCGCGGCCCAGCATGTTCAGAGCCCTGGCATCTCCACTTCTGGCGGCCACCCCGATCATGCCAAAGGCCGCCTGCATCTGCTGGCGGTCCAGGTAGATCTGGGCCAGTGCAAGCTGGGCGTCCACGGTGGAGGGAGCAGGGCACTCCCCCACGGCGAACGATGCGCGGAGCAGGGGGGCGGCGTTGCCTGCGTTGGCGCGTGGCGTGGCCCCCGCCCCGTGTGCTGCTGCGGATTGCGGCGTCATTCAGAACGTCACACCCACGTTGCCAATCAGGGTCCGCCCCGCGGCAGGCACCGCGCGACTGCCGGAAAAGGAGGACGCGTAGTTCAGGTGATTGGTCATGTTATTGGCGTTGAACGACACGCGGTACCGCTTGTAGTCCCATGACAGCATGCCGTTGAAGTTGAAGTTGTAGGGCATGCGTGCGGTATTGGTCGTATCCGGGCCAGCCCAGTAACCCGATGCGTACTGCACTCCACCCCCGATCTTGAGGGCACCCCAGTTGGGGCTGAGCACGACGCGGGACAGGTCGTATGAACTCCATACCGACATGGTGTTATGCGGCACCTGCGGTGCGGTCATGCCATTGGAGGTCGCGCTGTGGGTCACCTTGCCATCCATGTAGGAGTAGGAGGCAAAAACCTGCCAGTCTTCAGTAATTTTTCCGTTTGCACTCAGTTCAACACCCCGGATGCGGCGGCCGCTGCCCGCATCGCCAAAGCCTGCCTCCACATCCCCGTTCACATCCGTGTATTGTGAATTGGTTTCGCTGATCTGGAAAAAGGCCAGTGTCGTGCCCAGACGTTTGTGCAGGAAGTCCGCCTTGGTGCCAAATTCAAACAGGTCACTGCGCTGGGGTGCCAGATCAACCCCTTTTTGCGCTACGTCACCCGCCGTGGGCTTGATTGTGACCTGGGAGGCCACATCCGTGCCGACCGGCTTATAGGACCGGGCGAACGTAAAGTAGAAAGACGCAATTTTGAACGGCGAATACACAATGCTGCCCGATGGGCTCCAGCGGTCGGACTTCTGTTCCGCGCGGCCATTGGCCTGTGTGGCCCGGGTGTAATAGGAGCTGGAAAAGGAATCCCACCGGCCGGTGCCAAACAGGGCCAGTTGCCGGGTCAGTTGTATTTTATCCGCAATAAACAGGCCAAGGTCGCGCGCATTGGCGTTGCCATAACCCGCGTCGGGGAAGCTGATGGTGGTACCGCTGGACTGGTATTGCGGGTTCCGAATGGTCTGGTCGCTATTGCGGTTGGCATAGACGCCCGGCCAGCGGGAATCGCTCGTATAGTTTATATCCACCCCGGCCTTGACATCATGTTTGATAAATCCCGTATCAAACTTCGCACGCCCCATGAACACATTCTGCACCCCCCAGCCCTGCTGGCGGTAAGCAGCACCACCACCTGCGCCATAAGGCAGGACCGGGTTGCCGCCACTGAGGAACGATGTCGCACACGCGCCCGCACAGGCTGCCGGGTTGGTGGCCGCGTAGTCACGGTCATACAGGCTCAGCCGCGTATCGTTGGTTATGCTCAGCCAGCTGTTCACCTCGGATTTCAGGGCCGATGTAAACGTATGGATATTGGACTGGTCACGGTCAAAGCTGCGCGTATAGCTGGTGTTGCGCGGCAGGCCGTATTGGGTGATCGGGCGGTATATGCCATTAACTTGCAACATGCTCACCCCGTAATCGGGGTTGCTGTCGCTGCCCAGCCACTGCCATGTCAGATGCCACGAGGTTTTGCCGCGCAGGCCCACGCCAAAGTCCACCGCGGCCCCGTAGCGGTTGGCGCTCACGTTATTGCGGTCCACAATATTCTGGCGGTTGAACATGCCATTCACCCGAAGGGCCATGTCCTTGTTGATCTGGTAGTTGATGTCCCCCGCCCCACGGAAAAGGGGGCCGCTGCCAAAGGACTGGTCGTAACTGTAGGCATTGCCAAGGTGGGCGTGCTTGAGGCTCTGGTTGATAACACCGCCCACATTGCCCGCGCCAAAATATTCACCCGATGGCCCTTTGATAACCTCCACGCTCTCGGTATTGAACATGTCGCGCGTGTAGGTGCCAAAATCGCGCAGGCCATCGGTGTACATGTCCCCACGGGCCTGCAGGCCACGAATACGGAACTGGTCACCATTCAGGCC
>CALCDN010000174.1 GCA_937900755.1 uncultured Acetobacter sp.
CCCCCCCCCCCCGCCCCGCGCCCCCCCCCACCCCCGCCCGCCCCGCCCGCGGCGCGCGGCAGGCGGATTCCTAACCCTTTGATAATATCGGGCAGGCCCTTTTTGCCCACGCCCAGGCGGGATGCCAGGGAAAGTGGTAACGGTTTGGGGGTGCGGGCACACAAGGCGCGCATGTCCTGTACGATACTGGCTGCCACATCGAGTCTAACCAGTGTGCCATGGCTTGTCAGCCAGCCAAGGCTGCGGAGCAGTTCCTGGACGGCTAGGGGCTGTGGGGTGGCCAGACGCATGGAAACGGCGCCATCGGGGGGGAGTGCTGGCATGGGCAGGGCCGCATGGATGCGTAACAGCAGGCCGCGCAGCGCCATGGCATGGGGCTTGAGCAGGGGCGTGCAGAAAACCAGCGTGTCATGCAGCCGTATTGCCTGCTGCCGGAGCAGGGCGGCTTCCCTGGGGGGAAGGGCGGGAGGTGCTGAAAGAGTGGCAACTCCGCCATTTTCCATGAGGGTGTGCACAATGCCGCGCAGCAGGGGATACTCCGCCACGGCCTGTTCCGCGCGGAACAGGGGCGCGAAGGTCTGCTGCTGTAATGAGGTGACAAACTGCGCCAGCCGCTGGTGGATTCGGGCCTTATGCGCGGTTTCCAAAAATTCCGCGTCCTCAATATGAATGGCAGGGGCCAAGATGGAGGTCCCTTTGCGTAAATGGGCAATCTGCTCATTACGCCACAGAATATGCCCTGTCTGGTTGTCCAGGGTGATCTCGTTTTCCGACGCTTGCAAAAAACGGGTGACAAGCCGGGGGATTTCGCTGCGGGCCGCACGCCGCGCGGCCTTGAGGATGAGCGCCTGATCGGACCTGGCCGCCTCCGGGTCGGGGGTAAAGGCAAAGCCGCGCATATGCCCCACATCATGCCCTTCCACGCGCACCTCGCCCGATTTGCTGATGGCGCACAGCAGGGGAGCGCCATCGGCCTCTTCCAGCCTGCGGGCCAGGCTGGCCGCGCGCTTGTCCACAAACCGGCTGGCCAGCCTTTCGTGCAGGGCGTCGGAGAGCGCGTCTTCGAGCATGCGGGTATGGCGCTGCCAGTGCAGGGCGTTTTCCACCCATTCGGGGTGGGCCGCCACGTAGGACCACGTGCGAATACCCATGAGGCGGTGCATCAGGTCCTCTATTTCGCCGCCTGTGTGTTCCAGGCTGGCCAGCCGGCTTTTGAGCCAGGAGGAAGGGAGCTGCCCGTCCTTGGCCAGAATGGTAAAAAGCTGGCCGCAAAGGCGGATGTGGCTGTCCAGCCCCAGTTTGCGAAAGTCCGGGACCTGGCAGATCTCCCACAGAAGGCGGGTGTGCCGGGGCGTTGTGGCCAGCGTGCGCACGGCAGGCGTTTGCATGAGTGCGCTCAGCGTTTGCATGTCGGATGCGGGCTCGGCCGGGCGCAGGCAGGGGTGTGGCGTCTTCTGGCACAGGCTGGCGTGTAGGGCCTGTGGGGAGGCAAAGCTGAGGTCGCTGCTGCGCCACCATAAGAAGGAGAGGGGTTCAAACCTGTGGGTCTCAATGGCTTCGGCCATGGCTTCGGGCAGGGGCGGGCACTCCCCGGTGGTGCCAAAAGTGCCATCACGCGCACCCCGGCCCGCGCGCCCGGCAATCTGGGCAATTTCGGCTGCGGCGAGCATACGGTGGCGCTGGCCGTCAAATTTGGACAGGCCCGCAAAGGCAACATGGTCAATGCTCATGTTCAGGCCCATGCCAATGGCGTCTGTTGCGACCAGGTAATCCACTTCGCGGTTCTGGTAGAGGGCGACCTGCGCATTGCGCGTGCGGGGGGAGAGCTGCCCCATGACCACGGCGCACCCGCCGCGCTTGCGCCGGATCAACTCGGCAATGGCGTACACATCCGCCATGGAAAAGGCGACAATGGCCGTGCGCGGGGGCAGGCGGGACAGGCGCGTATGACCGGTATGGCTCAGGCAGGACAGGCGTGGGCGGGTGTCCACCTCCAGGTCACGGATCAGGGTTTTCATCAGTGGGGCAATGGTGTCCGCCCCAAGGAACAGTGTCTCGCTCAGGCCGCGGGCGTTCAGCAGGCGGTCGGTAAAAATATGCCCGCGCTCCGGGTCCGCGCAGAGCTGGATTTCGTCCACGGCCACAAAGTCCACCGGGCGGTTCATGGGCATGGCCTCAACCGTGCAGGAAAACCAGCGGGCCTGTGGGGGCACTATTTTTTCCTCCCCCGTAATCAGCGCCACCGAACGCACGCCTTTAAGGCGCACCATGCGGTCGTAGTTCTCGCGCGCGAGAAGCCTGAGGGGAAAGCCGATAATGCCAGAGGAGTGCGCCAGCATCCGCTCCAGCGCCAGATGCGTCTTGCCGGTATTGGTCGGGCCCAGAATAGCCCGGACAGGCGCCTGCTCCGCAAAGGGGGCGGTGTGCCGGGCTGCTGCCATCAGGCGGGTGGAAACCTTCATGCCTGACATGGTCTGATGCCCGGCGCCGAAAAGCAAGTCGGCAATGTGCATACCCTCCCCCGTTGCATGATGGAAAAGGGAGGCGCAGGGTGCGCACAGAAGGAGGAATGCCATGCCTATTCGTGATCTGGACTGCCTGAGTGTTGCACGCAGGCGCAAGACACTTTGTACCGTCCATGCCGTGCGTGCGAGCGAGCGGGAGACGTGGGTGGCATTGGTGGGCGAGCCCGCCGTGGCTTTTGCCGAAAACTGCGGGTTTGCCGCCCAGGTGGGGCGGCTTGTGCTGGTGCCCGGCCCCGAGGGCAAGGTGCAGGCCCTGTTTGGCCTGCCCGCGAAAGGCGCGCGCGACCCGTTTGTTTTTGGCAAGCTGGCGCTGGACCTGCCCGAAGGGGACTGGACCGTGCACACACCCGATGATGTGGCGCGCGATGATGTTATTCTGGGCTTCTGCCTGGGAGCGTACCGCTACAGCCTGAAAACCCAGGGCAAAGCCAGCGGCCAGCCCCGGCTTGTGGTTACGGCGGGGGAGCGCAGGGGACTGGCCGCGCAGATGGCGCGTTCGATCTGTTTTGCGCGTGACCTGATTAATACGCCCGCCAACCTGCTTGGACCGTCCGACCTTGCGCGTGAGGCCAAGGCGGCACTCCGCCCGCTTGGGGCCGAGGTGGAGGTTATCAAGGGGGCGGAGCTGGATGCGGCCTACCCCTTGCTGGCGCATGTCGGCAATGGCTCGGAGCGGGCTCCAAGGGTGGTTCTGGCGCGTTGGAGCGGCACACATGCGGGCAAGGATGCGCCCTTGGTCTCCCTTGTTGGCAAGGGAGTGTGTTTTGACAGCGGGGGCTATGACATCAAACCCTCCGGCGGCATGCTGCGGATGAAAAAGGATATGGGCGGTGCGGCCACCGTACTGGCGCTGGCCCATCTGGTCATGGCGCAGGACCTGCCCGTAAGGCTGGAGGTGCGGCTGGGCTGTGTAGAAAACAGTGTTTCCGGCCATGCCATGCGCCCGCTGGATGTTGTTCGGAGCCGTGCGGGCCTGACGGTGGAAATTGGCAACACGGACGCCGAGGGGCGGCTGGTGCTGAGTGACCTGCTGTATGAGGCGGGCGAGAGTGATCCAGCCCTGCTGGTGGATGTGGCAACCCTTACGGGAGCCGCCCGTGCGGCGCTGGGGCCGGACCTGCCCGCCCTGTTCTGCAACAACGACTCCACGGCCATGCTGTTGGCTGAGGCCGCGGAATACGAGGCGGACCCGCTTTGGCGCCTGCCGCTCTGGCAGGGGTATGCGGGCTGGTTGAAAAGCCCGGTGGCGGACCTGAACAACATTGCCTCCCGGCCTATGGCGGGGGCGATTACGGCAAGTTTGTTCTTGGAATATTTTGTAAAACCAGACCAGCGTTGGGTGCATGTCGACAGTTATGCGTGGAATGATTCCAGCAGGCCAGGGCGGCCGGAAGGGGGGGATACCCCCGGAATTCGTGCACTTTTTCGTGTAATCCGTTCTCTTTGTGGAACGAATGACACGAAAATGACGTAAAGCTTAGACAAGTTGATATTGCGTAATAATTTTTTGTTACAGTGCTTTAAAAAATCGTTTCGAAGTCTATATAAAGCACAGCAGATTCATTCCGGTTTGCATATGGGCCGGAACAACACAGCCGGGCGGGCCAAGGCTTTGACCCCCGGCAGAAAAGGAAGTTGAACGTCATGGCACAGGCCGCGGAAAAGGCAGAGGATCTGGTCAAGACCCTGCGGGATACCATTGTTGCACTGGTGCGTGGAGAGGGGCCGGACCTGTCCGCCCGTCAGCTTGCTGTGTTTCTGACCTGCTATCTGGACGAGAGCGGGCATACGGTGCGCGGCCTGGCGGCAAGCCTGAACGTGTCCAAGCCCGCCATCACCCGCGCACTTGACCGTTTGACCGAACTGGACCTCGCGCGCCGCAAGGTGGACCCGCTGGACCGCCGCTCCGTTCTGGTGCAGCGCACCCCCAAGGGCGCGTCCTACCTGAAGGAAATCCGCTCCATCATGGGCACCACCGTGCGTGATACGGCCCAGGCCACGCAGCACGACCCAAAGGTGGCGACAGTCCGCCGCCTGCGCCGCGTTGCGGCAGCCTGACCGGCCGCTTCCGGCCCTATAAAAGTCAAGGCATGAAGGTTGCCTTGTGGTGTGCCTGAACCATTGTCTTCAATGGTCGGAGCCGCGCCACAGGCAACCTTTTTGTATTGGGGGCGTTGTTTTCTTCAACAATGTCGGATGTCTGCATCCTTCAGGTGCCAGGCATCCCTGATGACAGACCTGTTAAAGGAAGCTACCCCATGCGCTTTTTTTCTGTTGCCGCTGCGGCTACTCTGGCCGTTTCCTTCGCCGCCGTATCCGCCGCGCAGGCGGGGGACGCCTTGGGCACGCCCACGGCCAAGCTCACCCTGACCGCCAAGTCGGCCGATATCGGGCTGGGGTATACGTGGGGGGCAGGCAAATTGACGTATGGCGGCAAGACCCATTCCTTCTCCATTACCGGGGGAACAATTGCCGCGGTTGGTTTTTCCAAGATCGAGGGGACGGGCACCGTTTACAACCTGCACCGCCTGAAGGATTTTGACGGAACCTACGCGGCCGCCCATGGCGAGGCCACGCTTGGTCAGGGGTTGGGGGGTGCCGTGCTGGAAAACAAGAATGGCGTGCGCATCAAGATCGAGACCATTTCGCAGGGGGCAAGGCTTGCCGGTTCCGCGCAGGGGCTGACGCTGACGCTCAAATAGGCATCTGGCGGGTTCTGCCCGCTACCATCTGCCAACAGGGTATTTGCGGGCGCGCATCACGCAAAATGCGGTCCATGCCAGTTGGGGCAGCATAAGCAGGCCCAGCCCGCCCATGCTGCCCCATGCGTCTGGCATGGGGGCGACAAGGCAGGCAACTATGCCTCCCCACAGGGTCAGGCACCATTCCAGGGCGGAAACCACGGGCACGGGCACGGTGCTGCGGTGGAGAACCTGGTAAATATGGCCCCTGTGCGCCTGCACGAGCGAGTGCCCCGCATGCCAGCGCCGGATGAGCGTGAACGCCACATCATACATCAGCGGGAACAACAGGGCGGGGCCGAGCAGCCCCCCACATGGCTGCGTGGTATGGCTGGCAACATACAGTGCCGCAGCACCGGCAAGCAGGCCGCAGCCCTGGCTCCCCACATCACCCAGAAAAATCCGGGCATGGGGGAAGTTGAACGGCAGAAAACCCAGCATGCAGCAGGCCAGCAGCAGGGCGGGCCATTGCAGTTCCGGTACACCAAAAAACGGGGCGACAAGGGCCAGGGCTGCCGCCGCACAGGCCATGCAGCCTGCGATAAGCCCATTCAGCCCATCCATGAAGTTGATGGCGTTGGTGATGAAAATCAGCCAGAGCACAGACAGGGCCGCCCCTGCCAGCGGTGTTGGCCAGTTCAGGCTTATGCCCCCTCCCACGATCATGCATGCGGCGGCCGTTTGCGCTGCGAACTTGATGGTGGGAGGCCATTGGTAAAGGTCATCCAGCCAGGAGACGCCGCAGAGCAGCACAAGGGCGCAGGCTCCCATGATGCTGCCGGGGGAGAGGACTGGCTGCCCCGCCAGCGCCTGCAGGGCGGGAAAAAACAGCCCGAACGCCACCATAACCCCGATTCCTCCCCCCTTGGGTGTGGGGGTGGCATGTGCGCTGCGGTGCCCGGGATGGTCCATGACCGCCAGCCCGATCATGCGCCGCACAATCAGCGCGCATAGCCCGCAGGCGCAAAGCAGACAGAAAAATGCCAGAGCGGAAGAAAAAAAAGGCATGAAAGAGGCCGTTGTCCGGTTAGGCTGCTTCTAGGATGTCAGGTGCTGGGCTATAGGTGCAAGATCATGGTATCGCAACCTTCTCAACTCCAGCATCACTATCCAAGATTTTGGCCGTTGAACAGGATTGCGGTTAACATCCTGCTCGATGGCGCGCTGGCGGCGCTGGCGGCCCCCGTGGCCCGTTGGCTGGCGGCCCCGCAGGATGGCCTGCTCCATCCGCTGTGGTTTTTGGCCGGAGGGGGCGTTTCGCTGGCGGTGAGCGGGGTTCCGTTCAGAATACCGCAACAGTATTGGCGTTTTTCCGGTGTTTCGGACCTGCTGGGCATTGCGGGCGCGTCCATGGCCAGCGCCGCATTGTTTTCCGTGGCGCTGGTGTGGGCTGGGTTTCCCCTGCCCAGCGAGACATTTCCCATTATCTATGCGCTGGTTCTGCTGGTCCTGCTGGGTGGGTCGCGCGTGTCGCACCGTCTGGCGCACAGGCTTGTAGCGCGGCGGGCGGACCGGCAACGGGTGGTGCTGATCGGGACGGCAACGGCGGCTGACCTCTACCTCATGGCGCTCGAGCGCAACCATGAGATGAAAATTCGTATTGTGGGCCTGGTAGGGTTGAAGCAGCAGGCGGCCCAGCGGATTCAGAACGTGCCGATTCTGGGGCCTGTCAAGGATATTGCCCTCATTTTGGAACGGATGCGCAAGGCGGCCCTTCTGCCCGAAGCCCTGGTGGTGACGGACCCCACATTCAAGGGGCAGGCGCTCAGCCATGTGCTGGATGTGGCGGCCGAGTATGGCATTGCCGTGCTCAGAACACCGGTAATGACGGAGTTGACCCCCGCAGACCAGGTGCTTTTGCGGCCTATCCCGATTGAAGACCTGCTGAACCGCCCGCAGGTGCCGCTCGATCATGCGGGTATGGAGCGCCTGATCAGGCATCGTACGGTGCTGGTTACGGGGGCCGGGGGGACAATCGGCTCCGAACTGGTGCGCCAGATTGCCCGGCTTGGTCCTGCCTGCCTTGTTCTGCTCGACCACGGTGAATTCGCGCTTTGGCAGATAGATGTGGAACTGGCCGACTGCGCACCGAACATTCCGCGCGAGATGGTTGTGGCCGATGTGCGTGACGAGGCGCGGATGAACGCCGTTATGGCGCATTTCAGGCCTGATCTGGTGTTCCATGCCGCAGCGCTCAAGCATGTGCCGATCGTGGAGGCCAACCCGGCGGAGGGAGTGCTGACCAATGTGCACGGCACAAGGGTGGTGGCTGATGCCGCGTCCCGGCATGGGGCGGCGGCCATGGTGGTTATTTCCACGGACAAGGCCGTCAATCCATCCAGCCTGATGGGGGCCTCCAAACGTGCGGCGGAAATGTACTGCCAGGCACTCGACATTCAGGCCCGCTCGGCGGAGCAGGGCGGGGGCATGCGCTGTATTACGGTCCGGTTTGGCAATGTGCTGGGCTCAACCGGTTCTGTTGTGCCCCTGTTCCGGCGGCAGTTGGAGCGGGGCGGACCGCTGACCGTGACCCACCCGGAAATGCGGCGCTATTTCATGACCGTGCCTGAAGCCGTGGGGCTTGTTCTGCAGGCCAGTGTTCGTGGCACGTCCGGTGTGAAGGCGACCGGCACGGACGACCTGCTCCTCCATGGCGGCATTTTTGTGCTGGATATGGGGGAGCCGGTTAAAATTGTGGACCTGGCCCGGCAGATGGTGCGTCTGGCGGGGCTGAAACTGGATGAGGATATCGCCATCCACTTTACCGGCCTGCGGGCGGGGGAAAAATTGTACGAGGAGCTGTTCCACGGGCGCGAGGCCCCGGTGCCGACCGACGCGCCAGGCCTGCTCATGGCTACGCCGCGCGTGGTCGAACTGGCGGATGTGCGGACCGCCGTGGACCAGATTACCGCCCAGGCCCGGAGTGGAGATGTGCAGGCTGCCCTGCGCACTCTGTGCTTGCTGGTGCCCGAGTTCGACCATAACCCCAATGGAGAAGTGCGCGACCTGACCCCGGCTGGTGCAAAACCCGCCGGTGCTGTAAGGAGCGAACAGATAAAGACCGAGGGTACGGAGCAGATGGCACCATGAGCAGTTCAGACAACAGGCCCATTGCGTTTCTTGATCTTGCAGCCCAGCAAAAGCGCATGGAGCCAGCGCTCCGCCAGCGCCTGGACGCTGTTCTGGCCCATTGCCGCTTTGTCATGGGGCCGGAGGTCGCAGAGCTTGAGGGCCGTCTGGCGGCATGGTGTGGCGCGCGTGAATGTGTGGGCGTGTCCTCCGGCACGGATGCGCTCCAGATTGTCATGATGGCCGAAGGTATTGGCCGGGGTGATGCGGTATTCCTGCCCGCCTTTACCTACACGGCCACGGCGGAAGTGCCTCTGGTGCTGGGGGCAACACCGGTTTTTGTGGATGTGGACCCCAAAACCTTCCAGATTGACCCGGCCCATCTGCGCAGCCGTATTCAGGCCGTGCGGGCGGCGGGCAAGCTGCGGCCACGCGCCATTGTGGGGGTGGACCTGTTTGGCCAGCCCGCACCCTGGCCGGAGTTGCGGGCCATTGCCGCAGAGGAAGACCTGTTTCTCATGGCCGATTGCGCGCAGTCCTTTGGGGCGGAACTGGCGGGCAAGGCGCTGGGGCGCGAGGCCGTGGCCACAACCCTGTCCTTTTTTCCCTCCAAGCCATTGGGCGGGTATGGAGATGGCGGCGCGATTTTGACGGATGACCCCGAGCGCGCGGCCCTGTACCGCTCCTTGCGCACACATGGCGAGGGCACCAGCCGGTACGAGGTCCTGCGCACTGGCATGAATGGCCGACTGGATACCCTGCAGGCCGCCGTGCTGCTCGCCAAGCTGGATAGTTTCAAGGAGGAACTGGCCCGGCGGGAGAGCATAGCCAGCCAGTATGACGCCGGGCTGGGAGCGTTCGTGCAGGTGCCTGCGCGCGTGGCCAACAGCGCGAGTGCGTGGGCTATTTACGCCATATTGCTGGCCAGCACAGCCGAGCGGGACACGCTTCAGGCGCGCCTGAAGGACAAGGGCGTGCCTTCCGCCATTTACTACCCTTTGCCCTTGCATAAACAGCCAGCCTACCGTGACCACCATGATGGAACGGCGCTCCCTGTTTCCGAAGACCTGGCGCGGCGGATTCTGGCCCTGCCCATTCACCCGGAACTGACAAACCAAGACATCGCGCGCGTGATTGCGGCCGTAACAGGGTAAGAAAGAGTAGTATGATGCGGAAAGAAACGGCGTTTATCATTGGTTTTCTGGTTTTAACCATAAGTACATCGGTTGCGATCTGGACCTTTGCCTTACCCAATTTCAAGCCTGTTTCGTTTCCGCAGGTGGCCAGTGGCGTGATTGATGTGGGGCCCATGCACCATCAGCGCCCCCTGGAGGCGGACGAAGTGGCCGATGTGAACAAGTGGCTTTCGGGCCACCAGTCCGGCTGGGGGCCGTTGAGCCGCACGCCGCCGTCATCTGGGGATTCGCATCTGCTACTCAAGGACTCCCAGGGCAAGGATGTGCTCACCATGACCTTGTGGACCGGCATTAGTGCTGCGGACTGGAATGCAACGGTTTTTGTGGAATCTCCCGATGGGTCATGGGTGCGTTCGGAAACATTTTCCAACAAGGACTTCGCGCCATTGCGCATGATGGTTGACCGCTACCCGTTCAAACATTCCAGCTTTCCGTAAGCTTGCCTTTGTGGCCCGTGTAAAGCCCATGGTTGCAGAAGCAGCCATGGGCCGGATTGGCGGGTCATATAAAATTTATGGACCCATATGCCGGTGTTTGCCGGACGGGATTGTTAAAAAGGCACTCCCGCATAGAACAGAATAGATATTCGTTGCCTGAACCGTTCAAATTTGTTCCCCGCGCAGTAAAGAGTTGATCTGCAAGAGGTGGTTTGGGGCATGGTGTAGGTTTATGTTGTGTTTTTCCTGTTGATAAAAGCAAGACGGCCATGAATAAGATAATTATAAATTCAAGACAGATAATCGTTTTCTTTATATTTGTTTTTTCTTTTTCGGTCGTTGTTTTTTTTGATCAGCAAATGTTTAATGATGGCGATGTGTTCATGCATGTCGCCGCAGGACAGTGGATTTTATCGCACCACGCGGTCCCCCATATTGATCCGTTTTCCTACAGTTTTGCCGGTGTGCCTTGGGTGGCGCATGAATGGCTCTCGGAACTTCTGGTGGGG
>CALCDN010000175.1 GCA_937900755.1 uncultured Acetobacter sp.
CACCTGCCCCGCGGGAGGGGCCGGGGGCACACCCGCCTTTTGCAAGGCCGCGCGGATCAGCGCCTCATCCGCCGGGCCGGGGTGCAGGCCCAACGCGACATTCCACTGGTCCACCGCCTCGGCCTTGCGGCCCACGCGCCAGTAGGCCTCGCCCAGATGGTAGTTGACCTCCGGGTCCTCCGGTGTCTGCTCGGCGGCTTTTTCCAGCAGGGGAATCCCCCCCACCAGGTCTCCCTGCTCCACACGCACCCAGCCCAGGCTGTCTGTTATGGCTGCGTCCTGCCCATCCAGCGCGTGAGCCTTGCGCAAAAGCCTTTCCGCCTCCGCCAGGTCCTCGTGGCGTTCAACCATGCCGTATCCGAGGAAGTTGAGCAAAAGCGGTTCATCGGGCGCGTAGGCCAGGGCCGCGCGGGTGTCGTCTTTGGCAGCAGCCCAGTCCCCCGCCTCGTGGTAGGCCATGCCGCGCAGGAACAGGAGCGTCCAGTCCGGCGTTTTCTGCGCGTTGGCCAGATCAATCGCGCGGGTATAGGCGGCTATGGCCCCGCTCCAGTCCTTGGTCTGGCTAAACGCATTGCCCAACGCGCGTTCGATCACAATCTGGCCCGGCGCCTGAGCGGACAGCTGCTGCAACAGGGGAATGGCGTCCGCGGGGTGGTCGTTTGTTGTTTCCAGCACCGCAAGACGCAGTGAGGCCACTATGGCCAGCGGGTCCTGTGGGGGCACGCGCACCAGTGTTTCGCGCGCGGCGGCGAAATGCTGCTCGTCATCCTGGATTTCGGCCAGCATCAGCCGGGCGTCAACCAGTGTCGGGTCCATGGCCAGCGCAAAGCCCAGCATCAGGCGCGCCGCCTCGTTGAACTGGAAGAGATTGAGCGCACCCCCCTCGCCCCCCGGTCCCTGCTGCGCCTGCTCGCGCGCCTGCTGGCGGAGCAAAAACGCGGTCAGCACGTAGGCGCGGGCAATGCCCTCACGCGCGGAGGTTACGGGGTAGTGGCCAATATTGGCCTGCAAGGCGGGGCCTGCCAGCCCCAGAATGGAGTCCGTTTGCACCAGTTTGCGAATGACCGCACGCGCCTGGTCCTGCTGGCCGTGGGTCCACAGCCAGGCGGCGTGGGAGCGGGTCAGCAGCATGTCGTAGCCCGGCATGATCTTCTGCGCCTGCTCAAACAGGGCCTCCGCCCGGTCGGACTGGCCCGCCACCTGCGCAATAATCCCCGCATGCAGGGTGTAAAACGGCATGAGCAGGGCGTTCTGGGCGTGCAGCAGGCTGTCTATCGCCTCGCTTGCGTGGCCCTGCGCCTGCTGGCACCACGCCAGAAGCAGCGGCATAATCAGGTGGGCCATGGGGTCCGCCCCGGCACGGTGGTAATACTGCACGGCATCGGCCCATGCGCCACGGACCGCCGCGTCATCACCCAGCACCAGGGCGGAGATCACGCTCCTGTCCTGGGGGGTCCTGTCCGCCAGCCGCGCCAGGTCCACCGCCTGCGGGTCCCCCGCCATGACGCTGCGCACAAAAGCCTGCCGCAACAGGTCCGTGTTGGCCGGGTCCGCCAGCAGGGCGGTGCGGAAGGCCTGCGCGGCCTCCAGGTCATCCCCCATGCGCACGGCGACAATGCCCCGCAGGAACGCTTCCGAATCGACACGTCCGCTTCCGCCCTGCTCCACGGCCCCATCCTTGTGGTGCGGCGCATGGTCACGCTCGGGTACGGACGCCAATACCGGGGATACCAGCATTGTGGCGGAGAGCAGGAAAACCGTAGGCATAAGGCGACAAAACAGCATAAGAACCCTATTCAAGCTGAGGCGGCAGCACCGGGTTGCCGCAGCACGCGCCCCACACCTGCCAGCACGGCAAGGAGGACCGACATGAACGGCTGGCTTTTCTCTACCGCGCTCATGCCAAACCGCCAAACCATGCGTTCCATATTCTGGTCCGGCCCGTGGTTGTGATAGGGGTGAGGTAATGCACGATGCCCTCTCCCTCCTCCGCCTCTATACCGAATGGGGGGTGGATACCGCCATAACCGACCACGCCACGGACCACCGCCGCAGCGGGGGGGCGCCATTCCACCTCCCCCGCTGTCTCTTATACACATCTCCGAGCCCACGAGACACTGAGCGATCTCGTA
>CALCDN010000176.1 GCA_937900755.1 uncultured Acetobacter sp.
CACACCCACCAGAGCGCCCCTTTTTACCAATCCGGCAAAGAGACCCTGCAAAGCCTCCTCCCGCTGGAGAACGGCCTGAGCGCTCGCGGCATGCACAATGACGATATGAGATGAATCCGGCGCCCCCAGTTCATGGCGCAAGGCCATATCCAGACTGCGGGCAGACGCGGAAATCGGGCTAAGGGCTGTCAGGTCTTTTTCCGCCACCAGAGGCCGCCACAGCAACACCGCAACCGCCCCGGCAACCGGCACGGCACAGACCCACCGCCAACGCCTCCATCCCTCGGCCCGCGCAAGGGGGACTGACGGTCCACTGACTGACGGGGCCAGATCCGCCGCCACGATCAATGTGGGCATCAACACCAGTGTGACACAGGCCGCAGTCAGCAACCCGACGGCGGCAAACACGCCAAGCTGCACCAGGCCCGGCAGCCCACACAGAACCATGCCGGTCAGCCCCAATACAGCCGTGGGGACACCCAGACGCAGGCTTGGCCCTATGCGCCGCAACGTGGCCTGCGGTCCCTCCCCTGCATCCCGATGCCCAATCAGCAATACCGGGTAATCGAGGGAAACCCCCAGCATGGTCATGCCAAACCCGAAAGCAATGCCATGCACGTAGCCAAAGCACAGTCTGACCACAACCATTGCCACGCTCAGCGAAAGCAGAAACGGCACCCCGATCGCCGCCAATACCCATAGGGAACGAAAACGCCAGTAAAGCACGACTACGACCAACAGCGTCGAAATGGCGGACATCATTTCAATATCATGCCGCATATTGCGCGCACTCTGGACCGCGAACACGGCTGGTCCGCTCAGCAACAATCGCGCCTGACCCGGCTGCGCCTGCGCAAAGGCCGCCTGAATGGCATTTTGTGCCAGACGTTGTTCGGCCAGATCCATCCCGGCCGCACGGGTACGTAACAACATCAGCGCGCGATTGCAGTCCGACGCAAACCAGACCCCGTCTTTCAGGCGCGTATGCACATCAGGTTGCAAATGCCGCATGACATCCAGAAAAGCCCCGGTTGGATCACGCATGGCAAAGGCGGCGACCAGAGGTTCGGCGGAGGATTGCAGGCCATCAAGAACCTGTGCAAACCCCTTGGCCAAAGCAGCGGATGAAAAATCCCGCACGCTGTCATCTGGCGCCAGGAGATAGCGGTGCGCAAACAGCATATCCCGCATTCCGGGGTTGTCATCGAGTGCAAAGGATCCATTCAGAGCCAGCAGAAAACGCGCATCATGGCTCAATGTCTGCTGCATCTGACGGCTGATACGCGCCAGTTCCGCATCGGAAGCCCCCTCGATCCCCACGGTCACGAGGGAGGCCGCAACCCCTCCCCGCACTTCGCGGAGCAGGAAGCGCGTGGCCGGGTCATGCCCTTCCGGCAGGAAACCGGCCATATCGAGGCGCAATGGTATGCTCGAAAAAACCACCAGCGCCACAAGCGCAGAAGCAACCAAAGCTATCGCAAGACACCCGGGATGTCTGCGCTGGCTCAAGGATCAATTGTCATTGTCTGTGTGTCGCCATTTGCCTGGACCAGAACAATGCGAAGTATAGCATTGTTCTGCCCGGTCAATGTTACACTTTTTGCAAGTTCCGCCACCTTATCTGACACAGGTGTCAAATAGATACTCCAATCATCACCTTTTTCTTCCGCGGTAATATGATAATAGCGCCGCAACAGGGCAATATCCCCATCGAGCGGCGCGCGCAAAGTATCTGCCAAAAGACGCAGAGCAGGTACCCGTGCAATATCAACACTTTGGGGGGCAGCATGATTGCGGCTGATGGTGACGCTGTCACCATTGATGATGAGGCTTTCTGCGTGGGGCTGCTCCGTCATTTTCTGCAAATAGCCTGGAGCGCGATAAATCAGCACGCCCGAACTCTCGATCGGCGCCTTTAACACCGCAAGGGTGCGCGTTTCATGAAAGGGCTTTTGCCGCGCATGAACCTGCCCAAGACGGGCAATCAGCGTATCTGCCAGGTCCTGCGCAAAAACGGGTTGCGCCCAGTTCAGCAGACAAAAACCACACACCAGCAGATGCCGCATTTTCATGACCGTTCCTTCCAGAAATCATAAAAATTAAACCAGGAAAACGGATCACGAGCGCATAATGTTTCCAGCCATGCTGCGTAACGCGTCAACCAGGTCTTTAACGTTTGCGTCTGCTCCGCACGCTTTCCCTCAAGAACGATCTGGTCGGCAAAAAGCTCAAACCGGATATCGTAATGCCCATCAGAACATCGCAGGGCGCTGAACAGCAGGACAGGCGCGCCCGTTATCGCGGCAAGGCGCAAAGGACCGATGGGTACCGGCGCCATTTTCCCGAAAACGGGCACAGACATATAGCGCCCGGCATCCGGCGCACGGTCGCCAAGAATAGCCACCACATCCCCTTTTTGCAAAGCCTCTGCCACACGCAGCATGGTCTGGGGTTCACCGATGTGGATAATGGCGCTTTCATATGCGGGATCAAGCTGTTCTATGGCCTTGCTCGCGCCGCCCACGAACCGCCGATACATCAGAACCCGCAGCCGTATCTTGCTGGATGCAAAGCGGCCGACTGAACGCAGTGCATCAAAAGAGCCTATATGAGCGCCCAGCAGGATGCACCCTTTGCCCTTGTCCAGAGCCTCCAGGACAGCCTCACCCCCCGTCACCGTATAAGGCGGAACCGACGCGGAGTGGCCAAGAATAAAAATACGGTCCAGCACAACAAGCCCATAGGCATGCAGATGCCGCCACATTTCCCGCCATGTTGGCCTGCGGCCCAGCACACGGCTGAGATACACATAAGACCCGCGTCGCGCCGTGCCATCATGCAAAAGGTAATAAAGGGAAATAGGCCAGATCAAGCGAGACAGGACTTTGCGGCCCAGAATACGGGCCAGAAACAGCACCACCGCCATAACCGCATGATTACCGCGCTCCGGGGCCAGCCATGTTTCAGCCTGCGCGCTCATCAGGCGTCCGGCGTACGCAGGATTACGCGCAGGACCGTCCTGGCCTCTACCCGTCCTGTCAGACACATTCTCGTTCCCTCGGTTTTCATGAAAAACGCCACCTGTTCCCCCGGCAAGACAGGCTGCATGAATTTAACCTGCAGAATATGCTGTGGCTCGACCTTGGCCAGCGCAAACCCTTCCTCCAGCACCACAACGCCCGGCACAACGGGCTGACCGGGGAAATGTCCTGGTAAACATGGATGGTCCGGGGCGATGCAAATGGCACCAATCTGAAGCCCGTCGGCTTCCTGTTCCGCCAGTTGGCGCAATGCCTGCACCGTCAGTTTTCCTACGGAATTACGCGGCATGGCCTGAACCAGCACAACGCGCCGAGGAAGAAATGCCGGGTCTATCTGCCTTCTCAGGTTTAGCAGGATCTGCTCCGCCTGCAGGCCCGGCGCAACAGCAAAAACCTGCATCCTGGCAAAAGTTCCCGTCTTTTCAGACCCAGGCGCCAGGAATGCGCCATCGACCACGCCTGGTATGGCTAACAACACCGCATTCAAAGCCGCGAGGGATGTGCGTTTTGCAGCCAGTTTCACCACATCGCTCTTACGGCCAACCAGACGAAACTGCCGCTTTTGCACAGGCTCCACAAAGTCTGATAACGCGAAAGGTGGCGCGCCGGGCGCACTGATACACGCATCTTCTCCCGCCACGTCCAACTCAACACCCTGATAAAGCTGCCACAATGGCGTCTGCGTTGTGCGTCGCATGGCGACAGATCCAATTTCTGTCGCCCCATAAATTTCCATGACAGGCGCACCAAGCCTTGCCTCAGCTTCACGCGCTATAGCAACATCCATTGGTGCTGCAGCAGAAATAATTCTGACCAGCGGGGGCAACGCCAGATCCGCCCGCAACACACTGCGCAACTGCAACGGGGTCGTGATCAAGATACGCGGGGCAGGAGAACGCTCAAGCATGGCCTGCCAGTCTGCAG